>DASVKR010000032.1:0-1708 GCA_036385275.1 Candidatus Cryosericum sp.
CCGTCAGTACGGCGACCAGCAGGATAGCCATATAGAGCGTATGATGACCGGTGAGAAAGATATACTTCCACTTCGTCACACGCGCCAGAAAAACATTGAACAGGAAACCGAAGATCATCACCCATCCGGGCTGCGAACCCAAGGTTTTGAGCGCGATCGCGATGACGGCTTCGTTGTTGGGCAGGACGCCCCGGATGTGAAACCCGAACTGTAGCATCTGTCCCAGATAGTTCAGTGATCCGATGAGTGTGGCCGCACCGACGCCGAGCACCAGAAAGCCGACAATCGTCTTGACAGTGCCCATCAGCACCTCACTGAACGATTTGTGCAGCACGACCAGGCCGACGAGTGCGACCATACTGACCAGCACCGCCGGCGTGCCCAGGAAGTCCCTGATGAACGTGAATACTGACTGCATTCCTGTCTCCTCCACTCGTCAACGTCTATAGATTGTCACCAATACGCCTTCATTGTACAAGAGGTGCCGCGCTCGGCAACCCATGCCCTGTTCATGGGACACAACCATGAAGCGATTTATGTCGACGTTGCTATACTGACAGCAAGACTCAGGCAGAGTCTCACTCTGGAATAAAGGAGCTCCTGCGATGATAAACGAAACCAAACACCGTAGTATTCTAGAAAGCATCGCTCACCGTGTGATGCTCGAGCGAGGATTGCTTCCCGACTTCTCGCCCGAGGTACTGGCCGAAGTGGACAAGATCCAGGAACCCGACCTGACCGGCGACGCATCCACGCATGACCTCCGGACCCTGCCGTGGTGTTCCATCGACAATGACGACTCCATGGACCTCGACCAGCTGACGGTTGCGGAAACCATGCAGGATGGAACCATCAGGATTCTTGTCGCCGTGGCGAATGTCGATGCTCTTGTCAAGGTTGGGTCCGCAATCGACGACCACGCACACACCAACACCACGTCGGTGTACACCGCTGCCGAGAAGTTCCCCATGCTTCCCGACAAGCTGTCTACCAACCTCACCTCGCTGAACCCGGACCAGGACCGTCTTGTCGTCGTCGTCGACATGGTCGTTGTCGCCGACGGCAGCGTGACAACATCCGACGTGTATGAGGCCATCATCCGCAGCCATGCCAAGTTGGCGTATAACAGCGTAGCAGCATGGCTGGAGAAAACCGGACCAATGCCGCAACTCGTCGCGGCCGTGCCCGGCCTGGCTGAGAATCTATCGCTGCAGGATAAGGCTGCCCAACTCCTGAAGGGTCACCGCCATGTCCTTGGAGCGCTCAGCCTGCAGACCATCGAGGCAAGACCTCTGTTTGAGGGCGACACGATCAGCAGTCTCCAGGAGCAGGAGAAGAATCGCGCCACGGAACTCATTGAGGACTTCATGATCGCAGCCAACGGGGTTACGGTGCGGTTTCTCAGCGCTCAGGGGTTTCCCTCGGTCCGCCGCGTCGTGCACACGCCAAAGCGCTGGGACCGCATCGTCGAAATAGCCGCCGAGCATGGATCCAAGCTTCCCGCCGCTCCTGATTCGAAGGCACTCGAGGACTTTCTGACCAGCGCGAAGGCCGCTGATCCGGTGATGTTCCCCGACCTGTCCCTCACGATCATCAAGCTCCTGGGGCCCGGTGAATACGCTGCAGAACTGCCAGGAGCGAGCGCCGAGGGACACTTCGGTCTTGCAGTCCGGGACTACACGCATTCCACTGCCCCAAATCGCCGGTA
>DASVKR010000033.1:0-13070 GCA_036385275.1 Candidatus Cryosericum sp.
GCTCGGCGAGTGATGCGGCGAGTGACAGTGCGGTGGTCGTTTTGCCCACCCCACCCTTCTGGTTGGCAATGGCGATGATTCTCACGAGCCGTTCCTCCTGGACGACCGGCCGCTGAGAGCCGGGGTCACCTGCAGTATGACGAGCTTGGAATTACGTTCAACACCCGGCAGGGTATAGTCGAGAACCGTGGCCGTACAGTGGATGCGATGCAGCGTAGCCACGAACGGTGGGTCCTGGAGTTCGGCGAGGTCCTTTTCTCCTTTCCACAGCACCAGTCTGCCGTTGCTTGTAAGGAGAGGGAGAGCGTACTGGAGGACTGTCGCGATATGGGCGATGCTCCTGGCGGTAATCATGTCGAACGCTCGTTCGGGTAGAGCACTCGCGTGGTCTTCGACACGTCCGTGGATGACACGTGCTCCGGGAAGGGGCACGTTGCCCACCAGGCTCTCCAGGAAATGTGCCTTCTTGCCGATCGATTCGGACATTGTGACCATCGTGGTCGGCCAGGCGAGTGCAAGGGGAACAGCTGGAAAGCCTCCCCCCGTGCCGATGTCGAGGAGCGAGTGCGGGGCCTCGAGACCCACAAGCAAGGGCGTAAGCGAGTCGCGGATGTGTGTTATCAGCAGGTGCCTGGGATCGGCGTCAGACGTCAGGTTTATGACCTCATTGGTCTCGGCAAGCAGTGCGAGAAACGATGCCAGCCCCGCGCAGAATGCGTTGGTGCATATTGCCGACCTCTCCCCGACAGGCAGTGCGGCAGCGAAGTCATTCATTGACTGCCGTACGATGGGAACAAGCTGTGTCGAATTTGGTCTACCGACAGTATCCATGCGGTCCTCCAGTCATTGTTCCACGTGAAACAGTTTGATGTTCACAGCCACTTCGCCAGGACGCCCTTGATGACGCCGACGGACGCGAGAAAGACAATCGCGCACGCTCCCAGAACTCCCAGCGAGATGCATGCAATGGCCAGGGGCTTCTTCATCCGCGTGATCTCGGCGATGAGACACCCAGTGTAGGCGCCGGTCCCTGGCAAGGGAATGGCGACAAACACCGCGAGCCCGACGAAGAGTCCATACTTTGCCAGTGTGCTTCCACTGCGAGCGATCAGGTGGCTGCGGTATCGGCGGAACCATGCCCACCGTGATGCGACCGCAAGAAGCGGTTTTTCCAGGAGGTAGAACAGAGGCGCGATACACAGGTTGGCGAGCGTTGCGACCAGCAGTGCCTCCCACACGGGCATCTTGAGCACGCCGATGGCATACGGAAGGGCACCGCGGACCTCGACGCCCGGGATGATGGTGATGAAGAATATTTGCACGATGTTTCTAAAAAGAGCATACATATTCCCAGTATATGGGAGCCCTCAGAGGATGCAACGCGAACGTTGTAAAATGCTGCGCCGCCGAGGTGGAGGTTGCAGCCATCTGGCCTTCCTTCTCCTCAGCAATGTCAAATGCCCTGACTCACAGGTCAGGGCATTTTCATGAGAGGCAACGAGGGGGTCCGGCGACCGATCAGCGTTCCTTGACGACCTGCACGTACCTGGCCGTCTTGTCGATGATTCCCTGCAGGTCGGCGCCGTGGTCGCGCATGAACACCATGTAGTCCACGCACTCGTGCGTCATGACTTCTCCGGGGACCGTGATCGGGATGCCGGGCGGATAGGGAGTCACGAGTTCCGCGATGATGCGCCCGACAGAGTCTTCCATGCGGACGCGCTCCCTCTTGGCGTAGTATGCCTCGAACGGGAAGAGGACCATCTCGGGAATACTAGGGATGGGTGGCGGAGGAGCGATGGTCGCGGTCTTGCCATGGCGTTTGCGGGAGATAGCCTCGAGCGCCTTGATGAGGATTTCTACTGCTTCCCTGGGTGTCCCAATCGTGATGAATGCCAGGACATTCTCAAGGTCAGACAACTCGATTTCGACGTTGTAGTCTCTGTTGAGGATGTCTTCCACCTGGAATCCAGTCAGTCCCAGCCTCGACACGTGGATAGTCAGCTTCGTGAGGTCGACATCATAGACGGCGTCGGTGTGAGCGCGTTCCCTGCCTGGGGCAAAGAGTCCCTCGATGTTGTTGATACGCCGGCGAGCATCCTCTGCAAGGTCGATGGCTCGCTGGAGCAGGTCGTGGCCGTTTGTCGCCATCTGCATGCGGGCGACGTCGAGGGCCGTCATGAGGATGTACGAGGGTGACGAGCTTTCCAGCATCGTGAGTGTGGTTCGTACCAGTTCCTTGTCTACGCGCCGTGAACCCAGATGCAGCATGGAGGTCTGAGTAAGGCCAGCAAGTGTCTTGTGGGTACTCTGGACGACCATATCGGCGCCCGCATCGACAGCGCTCTTGGGAAGGTTCGGGTGGAAGTGGAAGTGCGACCCGTGGGCCTCGTCGACCAGGATACGACGTCCTGTGGAGTGCGCTTTCTGAACGTAGTAGTCGATGTCCGAACTGATGCCGAAGTAATTGGGATTGGTCACGAAGACGGTCTTGGCTTCAGGATGATCGCGAAGCACGCGCGCGAACGTTTTCTTGGATGGGAACGTCTGGAACTGCAACAGACGGTCCTCTTCGGCCTCGAGGTAGATGGGGCGCAGTTCGTTGAGGATGAGCGCTCCGTACATCGAGCGGTGCGAGTTGCGCTGCACGATGACGCGGTCGTTGGGATCACAGGTCGAGAGAATCATTGCCTGGTTTCCAACCGTAGAACCATTGACGAGGAAGAATGATTCTATAGCTCCGTAGGCTTCAGCAGCAAGCTCCTGTGCTTCCTTGAGGACGCCGATGGGGCGATGGAGGTAGTCGAGTCCTTCGACCTCCGTCAGGTCGGAAAGAAACACATTCTCGCCCCAGAACTCCCTGAGACGGGGATGAATGCCCTGGCCTCCCATGTGCCCCGGCATGTGGAGGCCAGCGCGGTGCTTGCCGATATACGACTGAACAGCATCAAAAAATGGGGTACGACTCTGGTCTCTCATGGAAAAGAGTGTACCGGCTGGACCCCCGCTGTCAACGCGCGAGGATGAATCCTGGTGTCCGCCGCCCGGTTCAGAACGTCTGTCCGGGTTCCAGAACTACGCAATGGGCGCTCGTCGAGGCTTCCACTTTCTTCCGGAACAGTTGTGGGTCGACGGCGATGACGGGGAAGGTCCCATAGTGCATGGGGATCACAGTGCGTGGCGCAAGCATCTTGACCGCTTCTATGGCGTCGTCGATGCCCATCGTGAAATTGCCGCCAATGGGGAGAAGTGCGACGTCCAGCGGGTGCAGGCGGCCGATCAGCTCCATGTCGAGAAACAGACCCGTGTCACCGGCATGATAGATCGTCCGCTCTGCGGTCTTGATGACAAAGCCGCAGGGATTTCCCGTGTAGATCAGGTGGCCGTTCTCGGTCACCGAGGAGCCATGCAGAGCCTGCGTCAGGAAGAGTTCACCGAATGGGAAGACGTGATTGCCACCGATGTGCATGGGATACACATTCGAAACCCCTTTACCTGCAAGGTAAGTGATGAGTTCCGCCGGGCCGATGACCGTTGCTCCGGTGCGCCTGGCGATGGCGATTGTATCGCCCACGTGATCGGAGTGGCCATGGGTCACGAGGATGTAGGCTGGATGAACGTCATCGGGACTGATGGATGCCGAGGGGTTGCCCGAGAGGAATGGGTCAATGAGAATGTCGCCGGCCGACGTAGTGATCAGGAAAGCCGAATGACCAAGATAGGTAAGCTGCTCATGTGTCATGGTGTCATGTGCCTCCATTGCAGTCTACCTTCTGGCGAACGCCGGTCAAGTTTTGGTTCGATCATTCACAGTGGAACTTGCAATTGCATTGGACGTGGTAAGATATGTCAAGTAATTCGCTTTGCGATAATTCGCGCGCTGCCAACACCTGTATCGAGGAATTGCAGTTGCGCTGGGGGAAATAAACGTGATCAATAGAGTAACAGTCAGCGTTCCTGCTAGCACTGCCAACCTTGGACCAGGGTTTGACGCCTTTGGACTAGCCCTCGAAATGCGCAGCACATATACTGTCGAGATCCTCTCTGCGGAAGAAAAGTGGAGCGTTCACTTCGAAGGTATGGGTGCCGATGTCCTCAACGAAAAGGGTTTCAAGTTCATCAGCGAGGTCATGGACTACTTCGAGCGTGCCGAATCGGTGCATCTGCCGCCAATGAGCATCAACGTTCATACCGGCATTCCTCTGACGCGTGGTCTGGGATCCGGTGCCAGTGCCATAGTGGGGCTCCTGTCATGCTTTGAGATCACGATGAACACACAGTTCGATACTGGAAAAGTCCTCAAGTACGCTATCGCCATCGAGGGACACCCCGACAACGTCACCGCATCGCTGGTCGGCGGGTTCACCATCGCTGCGAGTGACAAGAGCGAGGTGGCCTACATGAAGGTCGTTCCCCAGAACCTCAAGGTCGTGGTCACGGTCCCGTCCAGCTTCCTGTCGACGAAGAAGGCCCGGGCGTGTCTACCTGACATGTATTCACGCAGAGATGCGGTCTTCAACATCAGTCGTGCCTCGATGCTGTCTGCCTGCATCTTCAGTGGCAATTATGACCTTCTGTCGTTTGCGCTTCATGACCGTCTCCACCAGCACTACCGCGAGAAGCTTGTCACCGGATTCCGCGAAGTCTCGCATGCCGCCGACCGAGCCGGGGCCTATGGCAGTTTCCTGTCGGGATCTGGACCCAGTATTGCCGCTCTCGCTGAGCCCGCCAAGGCGGAGAAGGTTGCCAAGGCCATGCAGAAGGCGATGATCGAGCTGGATGCAGAGGCTGAAACGTATGTCCTCGACATTTCAACCCAGGGAGTCATCCTGCAAACCGGTGAAGACGTGAAAGCATAACCCCGTTTCCTCTCAAAATTGATGACCGCCCACCGTAAAAGATGGGCGGTTCTCCTTCCCCCCGCCCGTTCTGTATCGGAGACCTGTAAAGTGGCTTCAGAAGTGGGTGCTGAGAATCACATCACAAAAAGTGGCCCTGGCAGACGATTTCGGACAATATGTCGTATCATGATACGTTTTCGATCTATTCAGCCCCAGTATGAGCATATTTCACTGGGATGAGCCTGGGATGCGGAGTTCAGAATGGCCGCCTGAAATCTGGGCTTGTTGGGGTTTTCCACAGGTCCTGACAAGTTTTTCACCGCACGACTGTACGTGATTCCACCAGTATTCCACATAATTAACAGCGACTGTGCAGAAGAGTCGACTTTGCGGAGAACATAGGCAAACGACCCGACATGACTCGCCGGGGCGTTTGCTGTTCCTCTTCATATCAAAATATTGGTAAGGCAAACGAACAACTTGCTACAGCTTCGCCAGTAGTCCTGTCCTCTCGTTGAACTCGTCGATGAGTCTGTCGAACGCTGGGGCAGCAGTCCATATCTGATTCCAGAACTCTGGCTCCCACAGCTCGCGCAGCTCCTCAGCAGTCTTGCCCTGCTGCTCGACCCAGGTGAAGTACTTGAGGTTGTGCAGTTGTTTGCGGTCGCGATAGTTGAGCTCGCGGTACCAGTCCGTCAGAATGCCCTCGAGGTACTTCGCATAGTCGAGCGCCGCGTCCATCTCGGTATAGGGACCATACTCCGCGCGCAGTTCTTCGATGCGTGACAGGTACAGGTCGGCAGAATCGGTGAACACGGTGAAGACGACATCGTTCTCGTCCATTTCCTCGTATTTGGCCATCTTGATCGCCGCGACCATGTTTGCGAGAGAGGAGATGCCCATCAGGTTGAGTTGTTCGATGATCTCGCGTGGGACGCTCTTCTTCTCCAGGTAGGCCTTGCCTGCTTCCTCGTTAAAGAGGCGAAGCAGATGCATCGGATACTCGTCGTCGATGGCCGCCACGGCGTCGGTGTTGCGGACGTTGTGGATCCAGGGGACATGCTTGTCACCGATACCCTCGATACGATGTGAACCAAACCCGTTTGCGTAGAGAGTTGGGCACTGCAGGGCCTCAACGGCCGTGATATGGCTGTACGGAAAGACCTTCTTCAGGTACTCGCCGGCGCTGATGGTGCCAGCAGAGCCAGTGGCGGAGACATATCCCGCCATCCGCGATCTCGGACCCTTGATGCTGTTGAAGACCTGTTCGAATGCAGAGCCGGTCATGTCATAGTGCCACAGTGCGTTGCCGAACTCCTCGAACTGGTTGAACACGACGATGTTGTCACCACGCGTGGTCTTCAGCTCGTGTACCTTGTCGTAAATCTCTTTGACGTTGGACTCGGTTCCAGGAGTGCCGATGACCTCCTTGGTTCCGATCTCACGCAGCCAGTCGAAGCGTTCCTTGCTCATCCCCTCTGGGAGGATGGCGACAGCATCCGTGGCCAGCAGAGCACAGTCGAAGGCACCACCGCGACAGTAGTTGCCCGTGGACGGCCATACGGCCGCCTGCCGGGCCGGGTCGAACTGTCCGGTCACGAGTCGCGGGACGAGGCAGCCAAATGCCGCACCGACCTTGTGTGCGCCGGTGGGAAAATACTTGCCGACGATGCCAACGACGCGAGCCTTGATGCCAGTGATGGAACTTGGGAGTTCGATATAGTTCACGTCGCCATACAGGCCCGTTTTCACGTTGTTGTGCCACGTGATGCGGAACAGGTTGATGGGATTGACGTCCCAGAGGCCGACACCCTTGAGCCTGGCCTTGACCTTATCCGGAACAAGCGACGGGTCCTTCTGCTGTGCGAAGGTGGGGATGATGATGTTGCGGTCCTGAGCCAGCTTGACGGTTTTTGCCAGAACGTCTTCGTAAACGGTCATATCAAATACGGCCATGTTGCACTCCTCTTATCAAAGAATCAGCATATCAGGCGTGGAAACACTTATAGAAACCAACTTCTTAGTCTAGCACACCCCGAAGGCTTGTTCAACCCTTGTGTGTGAAGAACTTGACAAGGCTGCCGGTCGCGTCGCGCAAGGCAGCACCCAGAAGCTCGGGATCGAGAGTCTTCTCCGGTTCGTTGTGAAAAACGGCGAAGGGGACCCGGTGCTCCTTGACTGCGATGAATCCCTCGTCATGTCCTTCGGACAGGCGTGCCCAGTCGTTGTCCTTGTAGTATTGCTCCATCTTGGCGTCCTCGAGCGAATGATACAGGATGGAATCGGCCTGTTCGGGGCGATAGCGCCTGCGGTTCTTGCGCAGAGACTCCTCAAATGAGACGTCGATGTACAGGATGGTGGCGCGGCTGAGCACATCGTCGGACAGATGCTGGAAGGCATTGGCAAAGCCGTGTTCCCCGCCGCGAGCAAACTCCATTATGACTGTGTGGTGTTCGAGAAACAGTGGGTCTCGCGCCAGCTTCTTGCGGAAATCCAGGTCGATGCGTTCGATGAAGAAGTCCCAAATGCGGTCGTCCAGAAAGTAAAGAGCGTCGTCCGTGTCCCGCCTGCCAAGGCCCATGGATTGCCTGATTGCGTCGTTCTCAAAGGTCTGCCAGACATAAAGAAAGTCGTCGAGCTCCTCGAATGGGGCGATGTGGTACTCCTGCAGTCGCCTCTCGTCGGACAATTGTTTCAGAAAAGTGAGCGTCTCACTCTTGCCTGCCGCCGGTCGACCAATGAGCAGGATAACATCAAGTTTGTCCATGGTACCTCCACGCAGAGCGGCTCCTCGATCTTGCTGGTTGCGGGCGCACCCTGGAATCACAAATAGAGAAAAGCTTCTCATTCTAATAGGTCGCGGACGAAAAGCGACCAGCGCGTTGCAGCATGTTGATTCGTTGTGAACTGAAAGCATCCTGATGCCAATAGAAACGAGATCACAGTACTTGCGGGGCTGGACCCGGTACAAAAGGCAATCAGGTTCTTCCCTCCAGGGTGGAAGAGAGATCAGCAGAACAGGAGACGCTCTCCTTTGAAAATGTCTTTTGTGATTGTTCTACTCTTCGATTTCTATTGAAATCCCTTTTGAGAGTTTGAGGACAAGGTTTGAGAATAGTGCAGCAAGCAGGAGGTCAAGTGTTGATGACAAGACTGCCAGGACAGAGAAAATGAGAATGCCTGAAAAAGAACGTGTTGCATTGTAGGTGAAGAAGGGAATTCCTGCTGTTACTCTTGAAGTCGGAAATATAAGAATAGCGATATTTCCACCAATAGCCAAGACGATGCCAACGCAAAAGCCAAACTTCGTGAAATCTTCAACCGATACACTCTTGATTCTCAGTTGTTTTTGCATGAAGAACCTCCCACAAAGGCCTGCCCCTTCTTGGGGCAGGCCTGATATTACCTCAATGTTTCAGGAACATCAATCAATCGTTACTGGATCGAACGTATTATAGGACGACAAATAATAGTAATCAGTCCCTTGGCCAAGTATGCCAACCCCAATACTGTACAGATACGAAGAAGTATAGCGAGCAGTGAAACCAGGGCCGGTTGCCTGGAGCAAAAAGACATTATGTGAGTAGAACCCACCAAAACTGCTTCCAGGGTTCGATATATAGGGGTTTGAGTCATTATCAGGCCAGAATAGGTTATTGTCATTCCAGGTGCAATTGTAGAAGGAGTTTGCGGCAAGTTCTGCGTAATTGTTCATACCTGGAATACTTCCTGCGGTTTGTCTATACGTCCAAGCTTTTGATACACCACCAACGGGCATCCCAATTGTATAGCCTATGCCTCCATAGCCGTACAAAGGGAAACTTACACTTAAAGGAACGGTAGTATATCCAGATGGCTGAGGGAAACTATAAGTAGTATCTGCTCCACTTTGGAATTCTGTTTCGATG
This sequence comes from Candidatus Cryosericum sp., assembly GCA_036385275.1. Lineage (GTDB taxonomy): Bacteria > Caldisericota > Caldisericia > Cryosericales > Cryosericaceae > Cryosericum. The sequence continues at coordinate 8,750 of DASVKR010000033.1, forward strand.
ACATGGTCTACAGAGGAAGCACCGAAATCGATATAGATTAGAGAAGGATTGTACCCTGCATTTTGATAGAAAGTTCTGTAAGCATCGGTAAGCGGCTTTCTGAAGCCCCAGCTTCTTAATGATAGTAGATCCAAAGTACTATTGAATGGATACTGAGCCATCGCATCAGTCCTGAGCGCGTGGACGGTTATTGGGGATGTTCCTCCGAAGGGGTCTCCAAGTGTCATGTCTTTTACATAAGACCTCACTACCCTTTCGGAGTTATCAGTCATTGCTTGTTGATCGTTATTCTCTATATTTTCGACGTCTTTTGGACCATTTTTCGGTTGAGGCATTTCACCCGCTTTTCCATAGGTGAACATTGCAAGCACGTTGTCCATTTCATCTTGGATTGTTACTGAAGCATATTGAAGAAATGAACCATTTTCCACAAGGAAGATGTTTGCTCTGAGGGACTTACTATTTAGAGTGAAGCGTCCCTCAAGAAGGGTATCTGTGGTGGGTGAGTTCTTATTTTTGAATTTGGGAATTATTCTTTCAAAGTTTGTTTGAATGTTGCCACATCTTATTAGGCCTGAGTAAGAGTTACCAAGAGAGTTTTGCTCTATTTCTACATATGGGCGCGTGTAGTCAATTGTTCCATCTTTGAAGTTGAAGGTCTTCACGATGTTTTTGTTTGCGCTCTCTCTTGTCAGGGTATCAACTGATTTCAGGTGAGGCAAGTCAAAGTCAATTGCATATTTCTTTGAAGGGTTGATGCTTACCGCGAGCAAAGAACAGTCAGAGAAATTGAGAGGTTTGATAAATGGGGTTAAGGCAAATAGAAGAGCAAAAACCAAAAGTATGCTGATCAGTTTAAATGTGTTCTTCATTGTCTGTTCCCTCCTTGAATCATAGGTTTCATCTGGTCATTCAAAGACACCAGAAGTTATGTTATTGCAGCCTTTCCGAGAGAGATCTCGCTCCCGGTTTTACTTACGCCCACATTGAGCGATTCTTATCACCCCGCAAACCTGTTTACTTCCATAAGAATCTGCAAGTTCTTTGAATACATTGTATCTTCTTTCTCGTTCTTCCGTCTGTCACATTCCCGGCAGCGAGGATTCACGTCCGTTCCATGACCCATGCCTCCTTTCACTAGCAACTGACATTGTACAAACCGAAAGTAACGATACGGTAACGATTTCTGGTTTTCTCCCAGCTTGTGCCCGACATCCTCTCTCATATCCCTGCCACCGCCGACTGTTACTCCCCTCACCCATACAACGAAGATGGCACCAGAAGTCTGAACAGAATTATTCACTATATGTTCACGGTTGTGTGCCAGTGATCCTGCGACACGAAAAGAGTCGAAGGACCGGTAGTGGCCATGCAGTGGAAAAGGTGTGCACGGCATGTATCCTGCATTCTCGGGAAGAATTATCTACACAGGCAACGTCACATCGAAAGCATCGTAGATCGCGGCCTGCTTCCTCTCGATCTCACTGACGTGACCCCTGTTCCCGGCGTGCTCAAAATACTCGATCACATCGAGCCCCTCCAGCAATGAATAGGGGGAATAGTCCCGGTACAGCTCCTTCTCACTCATCGTGTTCCGAACCTGTGAGAGGATGATGAGCGCGATGTACTGGACGAAGATCTTTCCCTGCAGGTTGGCATCCGAGTTTACTCCCGGACGGCGCAACCCGAGGCGCTCCTGACGATCCTGAGCGACCTTCTGGTGGTGACAAGCCGCTGCGCGGGGGGAGGTGATATCTTTGCCGTGGGGATGGTGGCGCATCTTGCCCCATCTGGGGAACCTACTGACGGGGTTGTGGTCCTCGAGGGTCAGAAACCATGCCAAGGAGAGCGTCGTGTTCCACGTGTCGGGGAAGCATGTCTTGAGATCGGCGATTACACCCGGCTGCTTGGCGAGCGTGTCGAACTGGTAGGTGGCCTCGTAGAAGGTTCTGGTGCTGTCCGCCGCCGGTTTCCAGCTCCGTTTTCCCGGTTTCTGTTCTTCATTCTTGGCGGGAGTGACAGACGAGGAGACACTGTCAAAGGGAATGGCGCGTCATGCAGTTGCCGGGAAGTGATTGCCTCCGGGTGACGTGGAGAGCCATCTCTATTCCAGGGGGTCTTGCTATGGTGGCTTCTGCCGGTTTGAGGTAGAGAGTCAGATCACTGATCTCAGACAGCTGGAAACATTGCCTGCTCGCCGTACCAATATCCTCCAGCTTTCCTGGAGGAGACCAGCCAGGATACTTCCCTCAGAGCCGTGACACGCCGTCCACTTTCGCTATGATTTCCAGGTGATGCAATGACTCACACGTTCACGATAATTCTCGTACGATGGAGGAGTACTATTCCAGGTAGTATGGGTGAGAGGAATGGGTAGATCGTACGTTGATCGAGGTAATGAGAGATCATTAGGTGATGCAATACGCCTGTGAGGGCGCCCCGCACTATCGCTGCTTCTGCTGCAGGTCCTCGATGAGTGCCATCAGGCGTGGCCGCTCTTCGGGGATGTCGTCTGCGAGGCGTGCGACGGCCACCGGAAGCAGCCAGCTCCACATGGCGTCTGCTGCGTCGGGCTGCAGCTCGTGGTAACGTTTCAGCCACGCTCTGTAGAACCGGTCCCTTACCTCGCGCTCAACCCATGCTACGCGAAAAGACCCGGGAGGGGCATCCGCGATCCGCAGCAGCAGCGCAGTGCGTGCGGCGTCGGATGCGGGTGTTCCACGAGCGGCAAACGACCAATCGATGATAGACGGACCCTGTGGCGTCATGAGCACATTGTCCGGGTGAAAATCGCAGTGGCACAGACGATCTCCGTCGGGAAGCCGCTCGAGGACGGCCAGGGCGTCACCTTTGACGCGTGCAACCACGCCGGCCCGGGCGATGCGCCGCGCCAGGCCCTCGCGGCGAGATGCCAGCCCTGGTGCATGACAGTCATGCATGCGGGACTGCAGTTCGGCAAAGATACCGGCATAGTGCGTCACCGCCGCGGGTTCACGGCCGAGTAGAGTGAGCATGCTGTGTCCCGTCAGCCGTTCCATCACCAGCCCTCGGCGACCGTCCACCACGATGACATTCCTGAGTTGAGGCGAGGGGATGCCGGCGGCGTTGGCGGCCTTTGTCCCCTCCACTTCCTGGTCGATGAGCGATGGAGGAAACCCGGGGACAAAAAGCTTGAGGGCACTGTTTTCCTTCCAGGCATACACCTCAGCGGTTCGTCCACGACCGAGTAATGTTGCCGAGCCGATGTGTTCTTCCATGACATCCTCCTGGTGATGATCCTGAGCAGACACGTCATTCATGGCATGATCCTGAGACGCGGAACAAATATCCAGATGAGAGCTGCACCCGCCAATGCTGCACAGGCGTTGATGATGACGGCCACAGGCTCGCCTGTCCATTGTGCCAGCCAACCTATCAGGAGCGAGCCGATGGGCATCACGCCGAAAAATATCAAGCTGTAGACAGCACTGACGCGCCCCCTCAGTGAGTCTTCCACCTGCGACTGGACCAGCACGTTACAAAGGTTGATGACGAGGATGCTGGTATATCCGACCAAGGCCAAGAGAAGGAGCTCAAAGGCCATTGACCGAGCAAAGGCAAAGGCAAGAAGAGCGATGGGATAGGCAAATGTTCCGAACGTGGCGATGCGCCCCTTCACCTTCAGATGGCTGATAGTCGCGATGGTCAGCGCTGCCAGCAGGGCCCCGATGCCTCGTGCAGACTGGAGCAGGCCGTTGATGGTCGTGCCGGTCGTTGCGCTGCCGTGCAGAACCTTGATTGCCCAGGCAGGGATGAGCGTCGCAAATGAGAGACCGAGCAGTGACGTGATGCCAACGAGGAGCATGAGTGCGCGGATGTTCTGATGTCTCCAGACGTACTTGAGACCTTCAACGATCCCTGCCATTGGACTCTGATTCCTGGGAGACAATGGTACCGGTCGAAGATGCATGAACAAGAGGGCTGCGATGACCGCGATAAAGGACAGGCCATTGATCGTGAAACACCAGGCCGGTCCGAGGAGGGCGTACACGGCGCCCGCCGCCGCCGGTCCAAGCGCCGTGGCCACATTGAACATCGAACCGTTGAGTGCAACAGCATTGGGCAGGTGTCGTCTGTCGTCAACCAGCTGATCCACCAAGGCCAGGCGCGCCGGTGAGTCGAAGGTATTGGCGATTCCGAGCAGAAACGCCAGGACCAGGATGTGCCACGGTCGTATGGCGCCGGTAAACGTCAGGAACGCCAGGACAAATGCCAGTATGAGCATCGCAGACTGCGTGTAGAGCATCAGCCTCTTGCGCGGCATGCGGTCTGCCACCGAACC
>DASVKR010000034.1:0-4552 GCA_036385275.1 Candidatus Cryosericum sp.
GTGATCTCGCCTACCATCATCCGCCCGGGCTTCTCGTCGATGACGCGGCGCATCCCCCGCAAAGCGTGGTGCGTCTCCGGCTGATCCACGGTGTGGTCATACACCTCGCGTGACATAGGGATGGACAGCGTCTTCGAAGGGTTGCCAGGCATGGGTTGAACAACGACGAATTCGTGGGAGTTGTCCTGAAGCTGGTCGTCCTTGACGTAGTAGTTGGCGACGTCGAGACGGAAGCCATCGACCCCACGGTCCATCCAGAACCGCATGATGTTATGGATCTCCTCACGAAGCCTGGGGTTGCGCCAGTTCAGGTCCGCCTGTTCCTTGAGGAAGCTGTGCAGGTAGAATTCATTGGTTTGCTCGTTCCATTCCCAGGCTGAGCCTCCGAATGTCGAACCCCAGTTGTTGGGAGGTTTGCCATTGGTTCCGTCGCTCCAGAGGTAGTAGTCGTGAAAGGGATTCTCGCGCGAGGCGCGGGCCTGTCTGAACCAGGCATGCTCGGTCGAGCTGTGATTGACGACAAGGTCCATGATGAGGTGGATACCCCGTACGCGGGCACTGGCGACGAGGCCGTCGAAGTCGTCCAGCGTGCCATACACGGGATCGATCGAGCGGTAGTCACTGATGTCATATCCAAAATCGCGGTTGGGCGACGGGTAGACGGGCGACAACCACAGACCTTCGATGCCCAGGGAAGAGGGCGTGCCGTCACGCAGGACGTCCAGCTTGCTGATCAGCCCAGGGAGGTCTCCGATGCCATCGCCGTTGCTGTCCATGAAACTGCGGACATAGCAGTGATAGATGACACCTCGCTTCCACCACGATTGGCTCTGAGCGTCAGTTGCGGTCATGTCCGTTTCTTCGTGTCACGTCGCTGGTGCGCTGAAGCGGGAGGATCGAGAGATGGCACCGAGGACATCGGAGGCCTCACCTCCTGCCCGATATGTGCCTGATATAGCGTGAAACCCGTGTCCGAGAGGAAGGGCTGCCGCAGGACTCCATTCATGCGGTCAGTCATGCCGGGGGCCATCAGGCCGAGCGACAACTGGAAGAAGGCTTCAAGGACTTGGAACGACATCTTGGACAGTGCTTCCAGGGGCTGATTGCGGTGGATGAGCTCGCCCAGTTCCGACTGAGCCAGGCCCTCCATGCCGTACTTGCGGACGTATTCGATGACGTGCCCGATCTCGACGCCATAGCCGGTCATGAAATGCAGTTCGCGCAGGATGTCGTTACGTGCCGCGATAGTCCCCGCAAGTGGCTGGAACAGTCCTCCAAGTTCCGGATACCAGAGGTTCAGCAAGGGGCGCGCGGTGAGCTCCGTGACACGGCCGCCGCCGACTTCCACGAACTCGTTGACGACACGCACGGGTCTGCGGTAGAACCCCTTGATGAAGCTCAGGCGCTCGTCCAGGAGAAGAGGGCCGACAAGTCCAGTGACAAATGAAGGGTGGGGATTGGACAGGTCGGTGTCGATGAAGACGAGAATGTCTCCTTTTGCGACGAACAATGCTTTCCACATGGCCTCGCCCTTGCCGGCATAGGTTCCAAGGTCCGGGCGTACCTGCTGGTGGACATAGACGGGGATGCCGCGTGCGGTCGCGATTGCGCGCGTGTTGTCGCCACTGTCGCTATCCATGAGGATGATCTCATCGAGTAGCGGCCGTTCATCCATGAGCGGGCCCTTGAAGGCGTCGATGACCTGTCCAACTGTCTTCTCTTCATTGAGCGATGGCAGGACGAGAGAGATTGACACATGGCGGTCATGCTTGGCCTGGAGGAGTCGGTCGATGTCTCCAAACTCGTCCTGGGAGAACGTGTTCTTGAGGATCCAGGGCTCGATGGCTTTCGTCGTGGCTGACAGCTGCTCGACCTCTGCACCGCGCGCGTAGACGAATACGGCGGTCGTGCGGAGCAGTCCTGCCGTGATCTGCGCAAGCAGGTGCCTGGTCACGGAGTGCTTTCTGGGGTGCTGTGGCAGTCCAAGGACGAGCAGGCCGTACTGAAGCGAACAGTGTTCGATGGCGGATTCCACGCCGTCCTCGGCCTGTTCGATGGCAAGACGGGCCTGTGGCAGTTCAGCCTTCACCTTGCCATACGCTTCCAGGACGCTGTCGTCGATGGCAGTCGACTCGCCTGCATGGGGTACGTGGACAAAGCTCGTCCTGTCCACGACTCCAGCCTCGGTAAGCCGACGCACCACTGTTCCGGCAAGGGCGGCATTGGAGTCGCCGCGGGCGAAGATGGCCGCCGTCGCCCCGGAAGGGTTCTGACGGAGTTTGTAACCAATCACCTGCGAGCTCGAACCACAGGCGGACTCGAGCAGGGCAATGTCTTCGTGGCGCAGGAGATCGAGGTCAATCACGACTGTTCGGGAAGGATCCCCGGACGCTGCCAGGCGGTTCGCCTCATCGATCTCGACGACCTGGAAGGGTATTGATTCTGCCCCAAGAGCCTTGCGAGCTGCCGTCACCAGACGGTGGACACGCCCGATTTCTTCATCCGGCGTTCTCGGAAGGACAAGAACAACATCTCCGGCGACACCGGCCGAGCGAGCAAATGCGACCTTGACCATGAGCCGCGTCGGTGCTGTGAGCTCAACAAAGTGCTGTGTCAATTTCCCACTCCCTCTCTATAGGTCGAGTCCTGATTTGGAAAGTATAGCAGAAGCAAGGTTTCTGTCACTGCGAGACGATATCGGGAAGGCCACTGGCGTGCTTGCGGTTTCTTTTTGACTTGCAGGTTGCCAATGATATACTGAGCCGCTGAGTTCACTTGGCCAAGTCGTTTACGAACTTGAAACTGCGGTCTCGAGGTGTTTGCGGAATGGATAACAAACTCACGCCGGCAAGACGAAAGCAGGTTATCCGCGACAACGTCGCCGGCTGGCTGTTTACTTTTCCCTCGACACTGGTGCTTTTCGTTTTCACCTTTCTCCCGGCGTTCATCGTCATTGGTCTCAGCCTGTTCGACACCAATCTCGTCGGGCAGATGGACTTCGTGGGCCTCGGCAATTTCAGACAACTGCTCACCTCAGGCGATTTCTGGGGTTCGGTATGGAGGACGCTCTATTTCACGTTGGGAAGTGTGCCGGTCGCGGTCGCCGTCTCACTGTTGATCGCCGTGCTCCTCAATGCGAAAGTCCGGGGGCGGACGTTTTGGCGCATGGGGTTCTTCATCCCGTATATCACGCCGCTGGTCGCCACGTCCATCATCTGGCTCTACATCTTCAACCCTGACTATGGCATGCTCAACGCGGTACTCCACTTTGTGGGTCTGCCAGTCAGCAGGTGGCTGACCGATACGACGTCGGCGATGCCTGCAATGATCCTCTACTCGACGTGGCATGACATCGGGTTCGCGGTCATCATCTTCATGGCCGCTCTGTCCAAAGTACCGACCGAGCTCCTCGAGGCTGCTCAGATCGATGGGGCGAGCGGATGGAGAACGTTCTGGCATGTCACCTGGCCCATGATCTCGCCCTCTACCTATTTCGTCGTGATCATCTACACTATCAGCGCGTTCAAGATGTTCACGCAGGTGGCTGTCCTGACGCAGGGGGGTCCAGTCGATGCGACGACGACGACCGGCTACTACTTGTACCAGCAGGCGTTCGGGCAGATGCATTTCGGCTACGCCAGCGCAGTCTCCATAGGGTTGTTTGTCGTTATCTTCCTCCTGACGATGCTCCAGCGCAAGGCAACGGGACGCAAGGTCTTCTACGGATGACAGGTGTGACATGACGACGATGCGACAGTCTGTCCTCTGGAACAGGGTCAACAGAGTTCTCCTGTATCTTGCCATAGCAGCGCTTTTCATCCTCGTGGTGTTCCCATTCTACTGGATGATCGTCACTTCACTGCAGCCCCAGGACGCAGTCTTCAGTGCTCCCCCCCAGTTGTGGCCAAAGCACATGACGTTTCAGAACTACATCGACGCCTGGAACGCGGCGCCATGGCTGCGCTACTTCGGCAACACGCTCTTCGTGGCAGTCGCGTCGACACTGATCTCCCTGGTGACGTCGTCTCTCGCCGCGTTTGCTTTTGCCTGCATCAACTTCAAGGGGAAGGAGGCGCTGTTCAGCCTGGTCCTCAGTGTCATGATGATCCCCGCGGCGACGACACTGATCCCGAACTTCCTCATCATCCGGACACTCGGATGGTACGACAAGTTCTATGCGCTCATCATTCCCTTCGCGGCGAGTGTATTCGGCATTTTCCTGTTGCGGCAGTATTTCATGTCGATGCCCAGGGAACTGTGGGAGGCGGCACAGATCGACGGCGCAACGCGTCTGCGCTACTTTCGGAGTATCGCCTTGCCGCTTGCGAAGCCCGCGATCGTGACCATCGCCATCAATTCGTTCCTGGGTTCGTGGACATCATTCTTGTGGCCCACAGTCATGACCCAGTCACAGAACAAGCAGCTGATCGAAGTTGCCCTGAACTCCTTTCTGGGCGAGAAGGGGCAACAGTGGTCTCAGCTGGCAGCAGCATCGGTTTTCACGACGATCCCCATCGTCATCCTGTTCTTCTTTGTGCAGAGACAGTTTATT
>DASVKR010000035.1:0-18076 GCA_036385275.1 Candidatus Cryosericum sp.
ACCGCGACTTGCAAAAGAAGCTGAACAAGTGGAATGCGTACTACAATGACTTGGAGCATTGCGGATTAAACGGTAAGAATCCAAATCAATTCCTGGCCGATTATCAATCAAAGGATCCGCCAAATGTGTGTACCTAAAACACAAGACACCAATATTCTGAAGGCAGAGGAGAAGAAGTCAGCAATGGTGGAGGATTTGTTTTGTGCACATCCACCGGATACAGTAGGAGGCATGCCGCACGGGTCTTGCGTCAAGCAAGTTCCTCTTCGTGGAGAGCTGGACAGGTCAGGGCTTGGTGTGCACTATTTTTGCGTGAGTAGACACATATGCAAGCAGGGCAACGTATGCACAACTGCCATATTTGGTTTTGCCTGACTCGAAATTGGACATTCACGTCATGTTCGTTATAGTCGGGACAGAACACTTGTTGCATTCAATTGACTTGAGCAGAGGTGAAGCCATGGTTAACTTGACAAAGGAGAAATCATCATGGCAAAGTATGTAGGAGCAATAGATCAGGGCACGACCAGCACCCGGTTCATGATCTTCGACCATGCTGGACAGGTCATCGGTATCGACCAGAAAGAACATGAGCAGATTTATCCCAAGCCCGGCTGGGTCGAACATGATCCAATGGAAATCTGGGCAGTCACTCAGGCGGTTATAGCCGGTGCACTTGCAAAAGCACATGTCGATCCTAAGGATCTTGCAGCAGTCGGCGTCACCAACCAGCGTGAGACCACGGTGGTCTGGGACAAGAACACTGGCAAGCCGGTCTACAATGCCATCGTATGGCAGGACACACGTACTGACCTCATCTGCAATGAGCTGGCAAAAGTCGGTGGACAGGATCGCCTTCGTGCCAAAGTAGGACTCCCCCTGGCCACGTACTTCTCCGGCCCCAAGATCAAATGGATTCTTGACAACGTTCCTGGTGCCAGAGAAAAGGCCGAGAAGGGCGAACTATATTTTGGCAACACGGACAGCTGGATCATCTGGAATGTGACGGGCGGAGTCAAGGGCGGCGTTCATGTCACCGATGTGACAAATGCCAGCCGCACTATGTTGATGAACCTCGAGACCCTCGACTGGGACGAAGAGAACCTCAAGCTGATGGGCATTCCGTGCTCTATGCTCCCCGATATCAAGGCCTCTTCAGAAGTCTACGGTACAGCCGTTGGCACACTCGCAGGCATTCCTGTCGCCGGTGACCTTGGCGACCAGCAGGCAGCTCTCTTTGGCCAAACCTGCTTTAGCGCGGGAGAAGCCAAGAACACCTACGGTACTGGCTGCTTCATGCTGCTCAACACCGGCACCAAGCCCGTTCCTTCCAAGAACGGTCTGCTTACCACTCTCGGCTACAAGATCGGCAAAGAGCCCGCCGTGTACGCCCTTGAAGGTTCCATCGCCATTACAGGCGCTCTGGTTCAGTGGCTGCGCGACAACCTCGGTATGATCCAGAAATCCTCCGACATCGAGGCCCTAGCCAACACGGTCGAGGATAACGGTGGCATCTACTTTGTACCCGCATTCTCCGGCCTCTTCGCCCCGTACTGGAAGAGCGACGCTCGTGGTGTCATCGTCGGCATGACCCGTTACGTCAACAAGGGTCACATCGCCCGCGCCGCACTTGAAGCGACTGCGTATCAGACCCGCGAAGTCCTCGAAGCCATGGACAAAGACTCCGGCGTTCCGCTTACCGCACTCAAGGTAGACGGTGGCATGGTGTTCAACAACACATTGATGCAGTTCCAGTCGGACATCCTCGGCGTTCCCGTCATCCGCCCAAAGGTAGTCGAAACCACCGCTCTCGGTGCTGTCTATGCAGCTGGCCTTGCAGTCGGTTTCTGGGCCAAGGTCGAAGATCTGCGCGCCAACTGGGGGGTGGACAAGACTTGGGAGCCCAAGATGGACAGCGCCAAGCGCGCCACGCTCTTTAACGGCTGGCTTGAAGCCGTCAAGCGCACGTTCGGTTGGGTAAAGCAGTAGGACTATTGCAGTAGGCTTCTCGTATTCGAAACGAGCCGCGACCGGCGGTCGCGGCTCGTTCTTGTTAGGGCAGAGTCTAACAACGATGTCCGGCTCTATTCTCTAGAAGTACGATACTGAGCAAAAAGGAGTGGCGAATATGGCGGATAAAAAATACGATGTCATCATCATAGGCGCGGGTGTGGTTGGGAGTATGGTGGCCCGGTTTCTCTCGCGCTACAAACTTGATGTCCTTCTGATTGAAAAGGATTCCGACATCGGCATGGGTGCCTCCTCCGCGAATACGGCGATTATCCATGCCGGTTATGACCCCAAGCCAGGTACTCTGAAGGCCGAGATGAACGTCGTGGGAAACCAGATGTTTGATCAGCTGGCAGGCGAACTCAACTTCACGTTTGAGAGGCGCGGTGACTACGTCGTTGCCATAGGACCCGAGGAATTTGGCAAGCTTGAGGATCTGCGGCAACAGGGACTTGAGAATGGGGTTCCCGGAATGGTCATCATCAACGGTGCAGACGTTCGTCGACGGGAGCCCAACATCAATCCCGAGGTAAGTGGCGCTCTCTGGGCCACTACCGGCGGTATCTGTGATCCCTTTGGCGTTGTGATTGCCGCTGCGGAGAATGCCGTTGTCAACGGGGTCACCCTTATGACCGACACGGCATTTGAGGACTTCATTATGGATGGAAAACGCATCGTCGGCATCAAGACAAATCGCGGCGATTTCAGGTCTCGCTGGGTCGTCAATAGTGCGGGCCTGTATTCCGATGTGGTGATGCACAAGGCCGGCCTGCGGCCGGAGTTCAAGATTACGCCTCGAAAGGGTGAGTATTACGTCTTCGACAAAGCCGAAATCACCATCAATAACGTGCTCTTCCCGGTGCCGTCTGCAACCAGCAAGGGTATTCTGGTTACCACAACTGTGCATGGCAATACCATCATAGGACCGAACGCCTTGGAGATAGATGACAAGGAAGACCGCTCCATCACCCGTGAAGGATTGGATGAAATCTGGCAGGGGGCTGTCAACCTGGTTCCCTCGCTCAGCCTACGATACTCGATAGCTGAATTTGCTGGACTCAGGCCGGGAGGAAACGCCCCGTGCGCCAACCCCGACGTCAAGTACAACAAGGATTTCATCATAGAGATTCCCAAAGAAGTCGACGGGTTGGTCAATCTTGGCGGCATCGAGTCGCCGGGACTTAGCTCGTCTCCTGCCATTGCCGTCCGGGTCGTCGAGCTGCTGAAGGGTGCCGGTGAAAAGCTGGAGGAGAAGCCGGATTGGAACCCCATACGCAGGGCTCGTCCGCGTTTCCGTGACATGTTGCCGACAGAGCAGAAGTTGCTCATAGAGAACGATCCGAGCTATGGACGCATCATTTGTCGCTGCGAGAACGTCACCGAGGGCGAAATCGTGGCCGAAATACACGCACCCATACCCGCGCGCACCTATGACGCCATAAAGCGGCGCACCTGGCTGGGTACGGGACGCTGTCAGGGTGGTTTTGATACTCCGCGTGTCGTCGAGATTCTTGCCCGCGAACTGGGTGTCTCACCACTCGAAATCACCAAGAAGGGTAAGGGATCAGAATTCCTTGTCCGGCCGACCAAGGATAAGGAGGTAGAATAATGCTAAAGGAAAAATACGATGTGATCGTCATCGGTGCTGGTCCTGCTGGCTTGGCTGCCGCGATAGAAGCAAAGAAGACGGGTGCTCAAGATGTGCTTGTCATCGAGCGGGCACAGGAGCTGGGTGGTATTCTGCAGCAGTGCATTCATAACGGATTTGGCCTCCAAATATTCAAGAAGGATATGCCAGGTCCTGCCTATGCGCAGCATTTCATTGATGAGCTTGCAGGGCTTCACATCGATACGTTGCTGGATGCGATGGCACTCAATGTGACGAGCGAAAGGCATGTGTATGTGACAAGCCGGACGTCCGGCTTTCTCGAGCTTGACACGAGGGCTCTGGTGCTCGCCATGGGCTGCCGTGAGCGAACGCGAGCACAGATTGCTTTGCCGGGAACAAGACCGGCAGGCGTCTATACCGCGGGGACAGCCCAGCGCTTTGTCAATATCGAAGGCTTTATGCCTGGCAAGCGCTTCGTGATTCTTGGCTCGGGCGACATTGGCATGATCATGGCGCGCAGACTTACCTTCGAAGGTGCCAAGGTAGAACGAGTGCTGGAAATCATGCCCTTCCTGACCGGCCTGACGCGCAACTATGTGCAGTGCCTTCAGGACTACGATATTCCACTTCAACTGCAGCATACGGTCAAGCGCATCATCGGCAACGACAGGGTAGAAGCCATCGAATCGGTTCAGATCGATAACCAGCGCCAGCCGATACCGGGCACGGAGGAGACCATTCCCTGTGATACACTGTTGCTTTCGGTAGGCCTCATCCCGGAAAATGAACTTTCGCGCAAGGCGGGCGTTTCACTTGACCCCGTCACCGCTGGCCCATTTGTCGACGGAAAAATGCAAACCAATGTGCCGGGCATCTTTGCCGCGGGCAACGTGGTTCATGTCTACGACCTGGTGGATTGGGTGACTCAAGCCGGGTTTTTGTGTGGGCGGAACGCGGCGCAATACGCCATCGCTGAGCGCAAGCACCATGGCCGACGGGTGAAGATGAAAGCTGGAGACAATGTTCGATACGTCGTCCCTCATGTTCTGGATAAGGAGAGCCTTGCGGAATCGGCCCAGCGTTTACAGATGCGTGTGACACTGCCGATCGAGGCACCCGTCTGGGTCGAAGTCATGAACGGCGAAGAACGCGTGACCAGAAAGGCGGAACTCTATGTGCGCCCGGGCGAGATGGTCAATATTGACATTCCACAGTCTGCCTACGATGCGGTGCAACGTGCGTCCGAGTTGAGCGTGCGAGTAGTCAGACGATAAGGAGATTGATATGGCGCAGGAACATAGGAAGTTTATCTGTATCACATGTCCAAGGGGCTGTGCCCTGGACGTGACGATGGAGGGCGAGACCGTTGTCAAGATGGAAGGGAATAGTTGCAAGCGGGGTATCGACTATGTGACGGGGGAACTGAACGACCCGCGGCGCATGGTGACGACCACGGTCCGGGTAAGGGGCGGCGTGCATCCTCTTGCACCAGTCTACACCGAATCGCCGATTCCCAAGCCACGTATTTTTGATTTGCTGGCCGAAATCCGAAAAATCGAGCTCAAGGCTCCCGTGAAGTTCGGAGACGTCGTCATTGAAAACGCACTCGGTACCGGCGTTAACATTCTGGCAAGCAGGAATATTCCGGCAAAGAGCGAGGCATCATAGGAACTGACATGGGAAAAGACCTGCAGGGGAAGAAGGGCGTCATCGTACCAACAGAAACACCGACACCCACCGTCGAGCCCAAGCCGGGGCTGATTCAGAAGAAGGAACCACCACGCTACTGGATCAGACTCGCAGTATTCCTCGTGCCGCTTATCCTCAGCGAGATCATGTTCTTGAAGGGCGGAAGACCATGGAACGCTGTGGTATTCCCAGTAGCCTGGGTAGCCTTCTTCTACTTCCAGATGAAGCGGGGCGGGTGGAACGTCTTCAAACCCTGAAGAAGCTCGCCAGTACCTCAACTGCTTCCCTTTTTCACATTGCCCCGGGTTCAACTCACCCGGGGCGGCTTCATTTCCAGGCTCATCCTCCCCCTGCCATTCAGATGAAAGCGTCCGTGTATGCAAAACCCCCGGCCTAAAGCCGGGGGTTGGCAGTTTGCTCTGAAACAGATGCTAGTAACCAGTCGGAGCGGTCCAGGCCGGGACTGCCTTCGGATCGGTCGGCGGAACGATGGTACCGTCGATGATGGCCTGGCGGAGGTTGTCGATCTTGGTGATCTGGTCAGCGGATAGGACCTTGGCAACATTATCCTGGGCCCAGCCCACGCCACCGTCGGTCAGCGACAGGGTGACGACCTCTGACTTGAAGGTGTCGTCGGCAACAGACTTGATGGCCGTCCATGTAGCAAAGTCGACGTGCTTGATGGCAGATGTCAGCGTGCCGGCAGGGTACAGGTTCGGGTTCTTGCCCATATCGACGTCGACACCGATGCCCCACAGACCCTTGTCAGGTCCGCCGGCTTCCTTGATGGCTTCGAACATACCGTTGCCAGCAGCGCCGGCAGCGTGGAACAAGATATCGCACTTCTGGCCAAGCATTGTCTGGGCAGCAAGCTTGCCGGCGGACTGGTCGGTGAAGCTGCCAACGTAGACGTCGGCCACCTCCTTGCCATCGGTGCCGTAGGCGATCGCATTGGTGGTCTTGATGCCAGCGAAGAAACCTGCTTCATAGCGCTGGACAGCCGGAACAGGCATACCACCGATGTAGCCGATCTTGTTGGCCTTCGTCGCATAGCCGGCGATGGCGCCGACAAGGTACCCGCACTGCTCTTCCTTGAACAGGTAGTCGACAAGGTTGGGGAGGTCTGGGAGCGGTGCAAACGTGACGGGGTCGGAGGGAACGGCGTCGATGAGCATGAACTTGACGTCCGGATGGTCCTTGGCGACCTGGTAGATGGCGTCGGCAAGCATGAACCCGACGCCAATGACGAGCTTGCAGCTCTCGTCCTCGGCGAGCTTGGTGAGGTTGGGGATGTAGTCCGTCTGTTCCTTGGACTCAAGAACGACGGGGGTGATGCCAGCGATCGGAGCGATGTTCTTGTCGGTGAGGTCAGGGGCGTTGTCAGCCAGAGACTGTGTATAGTCTGCATCAGACATGTCAGTGTAGCCACCACCCTTGACGAAGGACTTCTTGGCAGCCCAGATCTCGAGACCACGCAGGGCGGAGTCGTTGAATGACTGATCGCCACGGCCACCGACGTCGGTGACAAGGCCCACCTTGATCTCATTGACAACCGGCGTGGCTTTCTTGCATCCAGTGAAGACAGAAGTAGCAAGAGCTAGAATCAGTACAACAGACAGCAGTCTTCTCATATGTTCTCCTCCAGAACAGAATAGCCTACTAAAAAGTATTGTAGCACAAATACGTGACCCATGTCTCGACACCGGCGGTTAGGCCGGTCTGCCAGTCACACGCCAAGCTCATGTTCCTGCGGTTCACCTCCCACTACGCATGTCTGAGTACCTACTCATAATCAAAGTATATCCAGTTGTCAGCGAAACGCATCAGACTGACCTCAGTCTCCCGGGAGACTGTTCACCGACGTGTACCACTGTATCGGTTCGGGTCTGCGTGTCGCAACACAAAACCCCCGGCTTTACGCCGGGGGTTGGCAGTTTGCTCTGAAACAGATGCTAGTAACCAGTCGGAGCGGTCCAGGCCGGGACCTTTGTGGGGTCTTCGGGAGGAGTGATCTTGCCGTCGATGATGTCCTGACGAAGGGCGTTGATCTTGGTAATCTGGGCGGCAGACAGGACCTTGGAAACGTTACCCTGGGCCCAGCCCACACCACCATTGCGAAGAGACAGGGTGATGACGCCGGGAGTGAAGGTTCCATCAACAATGGACTTGACGGAGATGTAGGTGGCAAAGTCGACGTGCTTGAGAGCAGATGTCAGCGTGCCGGCAGGGTACAGGTTCGGGTTCTTGCCCATGTCGACGTCGACACCGATGCCCCACAGACCGGCGGCTGGTCCCCCAGCTTCCTTGAGGGCTTCAAACATACCGTTGCCAGTGGCTCCGGCAGCGTGGAACAGGATATCGCACTTCTGGCCGATCATTGTCTGGGCAATGAGCTTGCCGGCGGACTGGTCGGTGAAGCTGCCAGCGTAGACGTCGGGCACGTTCTTGCCATCGGTGCCGTACGCGGTCTTGTTGGTCGTCTTGATACCAGCGAAGAAACCTGCTTCATAGCGCTGAACCGGCGGAACAGGCATACCACCGATGTAGCCGATCTTGTTGGCCTTCGTCGCATAGCCGGCGATGGCACCGACAAGGAACCCGCACTGCTCTTCCTTGAACAGGAAGTCAACAAGATTGGGGAGAGTGGGCAAAGGAGCAAACGTAGTGGGGTCGGAGGGAACGGAATCGATCAGCATGAACTTGACGTTCGGATGATCCTTGGCGACCTGGTAAATAGCATCAGCAAGCATGAACCCGACACCGATGATGAGCTTGCAGCCCTCGTCCTCGGCGAGCTTGGTGAGGTTGGGGATGTAGTCGGTCTGTTCCTTGGACTCGAGGATAACCGGAACAACGTTTGTGAGAGCAACAATACCCCGGTCACTAAGGTCAGGAGCGTTGTCGGCCAGGGACTGCTTGTATACAGCATCGGTCATGGCTGTGTATCCGCCGCCCTTGACAAAGGACTTCTTGGCGGCCCAGATCTCGAGACCGCGTAGGGCGGAGTCGTTGAATGACTGGTCGCCACGGCCACCGACGTCGGTGACCAGGCCGATCTTGACGGAGCTCGTAGTAGCGGCCTTGGTGGTGACCGTGACTTTGCGGGCGGCGTTGTTCCAGGCGACGTTTAATCCGGACTTCTCAGAAACGAAGCGAATCGGAATCAGCGTGCGGCCGGCCTTGGAGATGTAGGCGGCTGCATCCATGACGACGGGGTCACCATTCACCTTGGCAGTCTTTGAACCAATGACAAACTCGAACTGCGTAGCACCAAGGAGGACACCTACCGTCTTGGTGGCGGCATCATAGTTGACGTCGGCGCCAAAACTCTCTCCCACCAGACGAATCGGCACGAACGTGCGGGAGTTTGTGATCTCAGGGGCCTGATCGCCCTGCTTGGTAATCCCATTCAACGTGTAAGCGATCTTGTCGATCGTCAGAATGAGAGTGGTCGTCGTTGCAGCAGTAGCAGTGGATACACCAGCAGTGAGCCCAGCAATCATTGCCAGAACGACGAGAAGCGAAACAAATCTCTTCACGTTTGCCTCCATAATTGGATGTGGTACACCTTGGAGCACATGTCGACGCTCCACTTATGAGCCTAACCATAACACGTCCTCGGTCAAGAGTCACGGGGTCCTTCGTATCGTTCTCTGACCTGCCGACGCAGTCGCCATCCTATGGTGGCAGGGCAAGACCCGTTCACAGGAAGTTGATCGGCGCGACACAGACTGTCCAGACCCCGGTCAGGGCATAGCGGACAAACCGCCCGATTTGGGCGATCAAACCGGTCCGGCACGGGCGCAGGGTCTAAAGATACTGAAGTCGGCCTTCGACTTCCACCTGAAGGTTCTGGTGATTACGGAGGTACTCCTCGACGATGTCCCGGCCTGATGTTGCAAGCAGGCGGGGCTGCTCCAGCTGAGCCAGTTCCTCGTTCGTCAGCTGCAACCCGACGGTCGAGTTCTTGTAATGGTATCCCTGCAGACAGATGGAGTACCGTGAGGAATCGAGGGCAGGGATGCCGTTCAAGGTCAGCGACACCAGCTCATGCTTCGCGAGGTCGTAGACCGCCTTCACGCCCCTGTTCACCTGGTAGTACTCGCCCTCGCCATTGCGGTTCTCCGGGCGCATGAACCCGGCGAATGCATGCTTGAGTTGTGCGCCGGTCACGGTGAACCGGGTGACGGAGTCGTCGTAGGGGAACAGCGCCAGATAGTCGCCCAGCGTGACGACGGGGCCCAGCTCCGTCTTGCGGATGCTGCCGCTGCCGATAAAGGCGACGTCGACGCCGGTCTTCTCCTCGATCGCGTCAGCGAACAGGTTCCCGAGTTCCGTCTCGGCCGTGCGTACCGGGTGCGTGAGCGTGCGTGGAAACTTGGAGATGATACTGCCGTACTTTTTGTCGACGATGTCCTTGAACCCGTCGATGAACGCAGTGAGTTTGTCGTCAGGCTGGCAGTGTCCGTTGTCGATCGGGACCAGCTTCCATGTCCAGTCGACGATGCTGTTGGTGTCGTCGTCCACGGTGATGTCGAACCGTCCAACCTGATCGGTGCCGGTACCTGCCTGCGCGATCAGGATGTTGTTGACGATGGCGGGCTGTTCCAGTATCGTGTGGCTGTGCCCTCCGAGGATCATGTCGACGCCCCACGCGGGGTCCAGCAGGCTCGCAAGCTCCTTGTCGGAATCGAACCCAATATGGGTCAGCAGGACGGTCAGGTCGATATCGTCGGTCTTGTAGGCGTTGCAGATCTTCCCGACTTCGGAGGCCGCCTCCTGCAGCGTGATAAACGACGACAGCATGTTGTCGGTCTTCAGCATGTCCATGACCTTCTCCGTGATGATCCCGATGAACAGGATGTCGAAGCCGTCGACGTTCTTCACCACGTATGGTTGGAACAGGCGCTTGTTGTACTGGGTGATGTAGAGGTTGGCGTTTACGATGGGGAAATTGGCCATCTTCTCCAGGAACAGCAGGTGTGGCAGTCCATAATCGAACTCATGGTTGCCCAGCGAGGCGACGTCCGGCGACAGGTAGTTCATGATCTCCATCGTGCTGATACCCTTGTACTCGGCGTCGATGAGCGACCCCTGCACCATGTCGCCCGCAATGCAGTATATGACATTCTTCTCCTCGCTCCGGACCTCGTTGATGTATCCGGACAACAGTGACAGGCCGCCGATCAGGTGGCCCTCTTCGCCGCGCATCTCCGCGAGGAAATCGCCGTGCATGTCGTTGCTGTGCAGGATCGTGAACCGCTTCCTGATACCCATGTTGACCTCCTGTGGAGAATGGCGGTGAGAACCTCTGGCGACATTCTCTGAGACGGAGGCTCCGTGTCAAGCCGACGCCGCTGATCATGAAGACTCACCATTCGATGGAGTCGCCGTGCGCCACGTAGCCATTGCCACGGGCGCCGGGCTGTGTACTATTGACCAAAAGGACTGGAGGAGATTGTGGCGACGATACAGGACTTTGAGCAACTCGACATCAGGACGGGGACGATCACCGCGTGCGAGCCGTTTCCCCAGGCCCACAAGCCCGCGTACAAGCTGACCATCGACTTTGGGCCCGACCTTGGCGTCAAGCATTCCAGCGCGCAGATCACGGCCCTCTACGAGCCGGAGCAGCTTGTCGGGCGGCAGGTGCTGGGGGTCGTCAACTTCCCCAGCCGTCTCGTGGCGGGGTTCCCGTCAGAAGTACTGGTTCTCGGTGTCTATACTCCCGAGGGCGTGGTGCTGATCGGTGCAGACCGCCCAGTGCCCAACGGGCTCAGGCTCGGCTGATCCGGAGGTATTGCGCCTCGGCGCGCGGCACCTATCATGAGAGAGAACCTCAACCAGGAGACAACCATGGACGAAGACAGAAAGACGTTCTATATCGGTACCGAGGTGGACCCGTCGACGGGTCAGGCTGGATCCCCTGTCCTGTATCCGAGTAAGGACCTGACGACGCACGGCGTCATCGTCGGCATGACCGGGTCTGGCAAGACGGGCCTGTCCATCGACCTCATTGAAGAGGCCCTGATCGACGGGGTCCCGGTGATTGCCATCGATCCCAAGGGGGACCTCGGCAACCTGCTTCTGACGTTTCCGGGCCTGAGTCCCGCCGAGTTCCAGCCGTGGGTGGACCCTGCTGAGGCTGAGCGCAAGGGTCTCACTGTCGAGCAGACCGCGACGGCCACCGCCGAGACATGGCAGAAGGGGCTTGCCGACTCCGGCATCGCGCCCGAGCGGATCGCGCAACTGAAGGCGAAGGCCGATTTTGTCATCTTCACGCCAGGTTCGACCGCGGGCATCCCGGTGTCGGTTCTGCAGAGCTTCCGTAGGCCTGCGGGGGACCTGGGCGATGAGGAGACGCAGGAGAAGGTCAAGGGTGTTACCTCCGCTCTCCTTGGCCTCGTGGGTATCGACGCCGACCCTATTCGCAGCCGTGAGCACATCCTTGTCAGCTCCATCATCAACGATACGTGGGGTAAGAGCATGGACCTGACCCTCCCGGACCTCATCGTGCAGCTGCAGAACCCGCCGTTCGAAAAGCTCGGCGTCTTCGAGGTGGACACCTTCTTTCCGCCAAGGGAACGGCTGGAGCTTGCTATGCGCATCAAAGGCCTCATCGCTTCCCCTTCGTTCCAGTCCTGGTTGAACGGTGCTCCTCTGGATGTCGAGAGGTTCCTTCACGCACCGGACGGCAGGCCGCGTTGCAGTATCTTTGCCATCGCGCACCTGTCTGACGTGGAGCGCATGTTCTTCGTGACGCTCCTGCTCCAGGAGGTTCTTGCCTGGATGCGCCTCCAGCAGGGGACGGATTCTCTGCGTGCCCTCCTATACTTCGACGAGGTGTTCGGGTACTTCCCGCCGTACCCGTTCAATCCGCCCTCCAAGGTGCCACTGCTCACCCTGATGAAGCAGGCGCGCGCTTTCGGGCTCGGCGTGGTGCTGGCGACCCAGAACCCCGTGGACGTCGACTACAAGGGTCTCAGCAACGCTGGTACCTGGATCATCGGTAAACTACAGCAGGACGGCGACCGCGAACGTGTGCTGGGTGGCCTCGAGGGAGCGCAGCAGGAAGGGGGCGGCACGCTCGACCGGGCGTGGTTCAGCGGCGTTCTTGACAGTCTCAAGCCGCGCCAGTTTCTGTTGCACAACGTCCATACTGCCAGGCATATCGTCATGCAGTCGCGCTTCGCGATGAGCTATCTGCGTGGACCCCTTACCAAGGCCCAGATCGGTCAGCTGATGGCGTCACGGAAGATCGAGTTCGAGCATGTCACCTTCGAATCACATCCAACTGAGACGTGGAATTGGAACGACCATGATATTCTCTCCGGTGACGTCCCGAAAGAATCGGCGAAAGGGGGTAGGGAGCAATGAAGCAACAATGTGTCAAGTGTGGGAAACGCGTGCCTTTTCTTGCGGCACTCCGAAGCAGCACCACAGGGCAAGAATTGCTTTGCCCGGAGTGTGCTGCGACGGAAAGGGAGGCGCAACGGGAGCGACAGAGAGTCGATGCTGAAGAGAGGGATGCGGCAATTGCCGCATTCGAAAAGAAGTACAAGTCCATGATCGACGAAATACGGACTTCCAAGCAGCTTGGACCTGGTGCTGAAGAATGGCTGAAGTCTCTAGACAGACGCCAGTTCCACGTTGAACCTACTGATAAATGGCTGAAGTCTGTGTCTCTAGACAGACGCCAGGTCCAGGGTCGACTTCATGTTGTAGGGCCGAAGTCTCTAGACAGACGCCAGGGGAAGACCGTCTTCAACGCAGTATATGATGCCTTCAACGCTGACTCTCATCTGGACGAGCAGGAGCTAGGAACTCTCCTCGACATCCAGAAAGCGGCCGGTTTGTCAGACGAGGAAGTTGGCTACGATGAGAGGATCTATCCCTATATCTACGGTTCCACGATCGAGGCCGAAGGCAAACTCCCGGATGTACACTTTACCATCACGGAGTCCAACCGGTTGTTGCTGAAACGGGACGAGATCGTTCACTTCGCACAAGCTGCGAAACTAAAGGAGATGAAGGTTGTGCAGGTCGGGTATGAGGGGGGCTCTCAGGGCATCAGTTTTCGAATCGCGAAGGGAGTGCGCTACCATGTCGGCAGTTCTCGGGGACACCTGGTCAAGGACGAACGCTACATAGTGACGAGTGCAGGCGCCCTCATTATTACAAATCAGCGGGTACTGCTGGCTCCGTCCGCAGGAAACAAGCCCGTCAGCATTGACCTCAAGAAGATTCTCTCCTACAACTGCTATGAAGATGGTCTCATCATCTACAAGGGCGGAAGGGAGAAAGGCTTCTTGTTCGTACTGCACAAACCGATATACTACGAGGTCGCAGGAATGTGCCTTGGCTTTCTCACCGCGAACATCTGATTTGGACTCAGTCAGTTCCTCTGAAGTCTGCCTGTTGGCGGTGCTGACGCAGGCGACCGTGATTGCAGAGGAACAGGCTGCCCGGGCGAAGTACCTGGCGGTGGAAGCCAAATTACTCCGCCCGAAGATGAGCAACATTGTCGTCAAGCGAGTAGGCGTCGTCTTTCGCTAGACACCGTAACGTTGCTACTAATGGCTCTGCCCGGTCCCATGTTTGACGGGACCGGGCAGAGAATTTGCATAGAGGCTCGTGGAAACTCAGGACGGCTGATCTGCCAGTGCGTCGGCGACCGCAGTGACGAGGTCTTCCATGTGGTACGGTTTCTGTACGTAGCCGACCATGCCTGCATCGAGGGTGTCCTGCGCATGTCCATCCAGACCATAACCCGTCGACAGAATCGCGCGCACGCTGGGGTCGATAGCCTTGAGAGCTTTGAAGCATTCCTGACCATCCTTGCCGGGCATGACCATGTCGATGATGACGAGGTCGGCTTCATGGGGATGTGCCCGGTACCAGGTGACCGCCTCTGTCATGCCGGCGGTTGTGACGACGTCGTACCCTGCCCGGCGCAGCATCTCGCGTGCCAGCTTGCGGACGACTTCTTCGTCGTCGACGATCAGGATGCGCCCATGTCCCTTGTGTGGAAGATCGGCAGTGTGCGCAGTCGCTGGTACGACGTCGGTTACCGGGATGTACACAGTAAACGTGCTCCCCTTGCCGATATTGCTCTCGACGTCGATGAACCCCTGGTGTGCTTTCACGATCCCATACACCATAGCCAACCCCATACCTGTCCCCTTGTCCACATCCTTGGTCGTGAAGAAGGGCTCAAAGATGCGGCGGAGGTTCTTTTTCTCGATGCCGACGCCGGTGTCAGAGACTGATAACGCAACAAACACGCCTGGCTGTGCTCCGGGGTGCGCCAGAAGCTGTTCGGCGTTTAATCGTTGGCGCCATGTTCGAAACGTCAGGCTCCCGCCCTGCGGCATCGCATCGCGCCCGTTGATGGCCAGGTTGAGGACGATCTGCTGGAGTTGTCCGGGGTCTCCCAGGACAGTTGCCTGGTCCGTGTCGAAGTGTTCGGTCACGGTGATGTTTTTGTTGATCGTTCGGGTGAGAAGCGATACGATCTCGAGGATGGTGCTGTTGAGATCGACGGTAATATTCTGGCGTTTGCCCCGCCTCGCGAAGCTCAGCAGTTGTTTGGTGAGCTCGGCCGCTCGCTCGGCTGCCTGCTGGATAACATGCAGTCCTTCCTGCATGGTACTGCCCGGAGCGGCGTCCGGCTCCAGCATGTTGGCATATCCCAGGATGCCCGTCAGGATGTTGTTGAAATCGTGGGCGACACCGCCGGCCAGGAGTCCGATGCCTTCCAGCTTCTGGGACTGGCGCAACTGCTCCTCGAGAGCAGCCTCCTGTGTGATGTCACGCCCGACGTAGGTATAGTTCGCAACCTCGCCGCCGGGGCCCCGGACGGGACTGACCGTCAAGTCGAGTTCCACCAGGCTGCCATCCTTGCGAACGCTCGTGATTTTCTTCTTCCAGCTGTCGTAGGTAGTCAGGTGCTCCTCTGCGCGCCGTTCAAGAGGGAGTGCAACCTCGTCGCCCAGAAGTTCCCGGATATTGTGCCCCCTGCTTTCCGCGGCCGGGAATCCAGTTGCGTGCTCGAATGCAGGGTTGATGTAGGTGACGACGCCGTTGGGATCGGTGATGGCGATGGCTTCGGCGGCCTGTTCGATGGCGGTGGCCAAGCGAAGCGCCCTGGCCTCGGCCCGTTCGCGGCGGACATCATTGATCGCAAGGAAGACGATACCCAGGACCAGCAGCAGCATGACTACTGTGGTCAAGATGACAAGTCGACGGTTGGTGTCGAGGATGGTGACGGGGCGGTTGATCACCGTAGCCCCGACAGGAAGGCTGGACAGCGGGATGCCGAATGTCTCCAATCTGTTCCAGTCGAACGCCACAAGTGTCGACCGTTGTGTTATCACTGGAATTGAGCTCGAGGGCTCGCCGGCCAGGATACGGGTGGCGAGTTCTCCCGCCTGTGTACCCTCCAGCTGAGCGCTGGTGAGCACGCCGCCGATAATGCCTTGACCCAGGCAATGTTCATACATGCCATAGATGGGAAGGCTGGTGTGCCGGGCAAGCTCCGCAGTGAATTCCGGCATGTCTATGAAGACCCCGTCGCGATCGTGAATGAAGGGGGCAGCCAGGATGATGGTACCGCTGGGGAGCTTCGCCACAGCGTCCATGACCTCTGCGACTGTTACATCAGGGGAAAACGTAAACGTAGCACGATCCTTGAACTCCGGGACGACGCTCTGGATGGTTTGGCGAACAGCAAGGCCTGCCTCAGTGAAGTCCGTGATGACGTAGACGTTGTTGGCGTGTGCATGCAGCCTGAGCGCCAGCCTGAGTGTCCCGGCGGGGTCGATCTCCTCGGCCACGCCCGTGACATCCTTCGCTCCCCTGAGCAGAGACGTGTGATAGTCGTTGATGCCGCAGAATACAATAGGTACGCCGGCAAAAAGGCTGCTGCGGTAGTCCAGTGCAAAGTCCAGCGCCGGGTTGTCAGTGACAACCAGGACGTCGGGTCTGCTGACACCGTAACGCGTCTGCAGCAGCTTCTCGACCTGATCGAGGTTCTGCTGCGAGGGGAACCGGCGCCAGTCGAGATACTCCACGGAGAGCTGGACCCCCGACGCGTCATCGAGGCCACTGCGGATTCCAGCGACCTCACCATCCGTCCAGGAGTAGCCCTGATCGTAGGAGTTGAGGATGAGGACGCTGCTGGGAGGCGCTGCGGCAACAGCCGGCGGAAACCCCGGCATTGCTGCGAAGACTGCAGCCAGAACGAGCAATATGACCAGACGGAATGCTTTCACGTGTATTCCTCCGAGCCACGATCGCTAGGGAACGGACGGCGACACACGACTATTGTGAGGCTTAGGCTCTGCTATTCAAGAGGAGCGCTGTGTGGCGAGGGAGGCGAGGACAGACGTCAGTTCAGCAAAGCTGTAGGGCTTGGCGAGCACGCCGTCGAAATGATACTCGCGGTAGTGAGCCATGACGGGATCGGTGGCGTATCCGCTCGAGGCAATCAGCTGTGCCGGGGTGCGACTCTCACGAAGCAGTGCTGCAGTTTCCTGTCCACCCATGCCGCCGGGGATCGTCAGGTCCATGAGGATGACGCTGAACGGCTGCCCGGACGCACAGGCTTCTGCATCTGCGCGAAGTGCGCTGGCCCCGTCAGGGACAGCTTCCACCCCATATCCGAGTTTCTTCAGCATCGCGACCGCTACCTGTCGCACCGTGGGTTCGTCGTCCATGACCAGAACGCGGCCGTGTCCGTTGAACTGGGGCACTGTCTCACGCGACTGACGGGATGGACCGGCAGGGGCAGCCGGCAGGAAGATCGAGAACGTCGTGCCGGCACCTGGTGTCGAGGCAACGCCGATGTATCCGTCATGTTTGTGGACGATTGCATAGGACGTCGCCAGGCCGAGGCCACTGCCGCGGCGCTTCGTACTGAAGAACGGATCGAAGATCTTGCGAAGGTCCGTTTCGGCGATCCCTACACCGGTGTCGCTCAGGTCGATACGCACATAGTTGCCTGGAGCCAGGTCCGGGTACGCGCCGTCGTCTACGGTGACGTTGCGTGCAATGACGGAAATCGTCCCTCCGGCAGGCATGGCCTCGTCAGCGTTGATGACGATGTTGGAGAAAACCTGAGACAATTGTCCCTTGTCGACGCTTGCCCACCACAGGTCCGCGGGCAGGTCGAAAGAAGCCGAAACGTCAGAACCGCGCAAGGCGAAGCTGACCGCTTCCCGCAGGAGGTGGGCAAGGTTCTGGACGGAACGGACGGGAGCCCCTCCCTTTGCGAAGGTCAGTAGTTGCTGCGTCAGTCCGCGGGCCTGGAGGACTTCCCGCTCGGCTTCCTTGAGGAGTTCGCGAGAGTGGTCCATGTCATCGTCGATACGTGCGAGATTGATGTTGCCGATAATACCGGTCATCATGTTGTTGAAGTCATGGGCGATGCCACCTGCAAGGACGCCCAGCGATTCCAGTTTGTCCATTCGCTGAAGCTCGCTTTCGAGATGTAGCCGTTTGGTGACGTCGGCGGTGGTACCGACCCACTTGACGACGTGGACATCCTTGTCGAGCACGGCCTGCGACGATTCGACTATGGTGCGCCATGTCCCGTCGGTACAACGCATGCGATATGCAACATGGAGAGGCGTATGTACTTTCAGGTGCTGCTGGATGGCCTGCTGGAGCACGGGAAGGTCGTCAGGGTGTATATAGGAGTCCCACTGGCTGCCCTTGGAGGGGAAGCCACCGATGGCACGGCCGAACTCGCTGTCGAGGTCACCATAG
>DASVKR010000036.1:0-6100 GCA_036385275.1 Candidatus Cryosericum sp.
TGCGAGCGCGGCATCCGTGCCAAGGTGGACATCCGTCGCGAGAAGATGCAGGCGAAGATCCGCGATGCCGAGATGCAGAAGGTCCCGTATATTGCCGTCATAGGTGCCAAGGAAGCAGCAGTGGACTCGGTAGCCGTGCGCATGCGGCATGAAGGCGATCAAGGTGTGGTGGCCGTCGACCAGTTCATCGAGCGTGTGCTCGAGGAGATTAAGAGCAAGGTCATCTTCCCCTAGTTGCTTTGCACAGAAACGTTGCTATACTCGTTGAGGCTCAAAAGAGTCGAGCTACTGTAAAACGAAGCCAGTAAGGCTTCTACCTCCAGCTCCAAGCGAAGAGGTTCTTGAGTTCGCCAGTGTGTCATTTTAACTATATGGCGGCCGTTTTACAGCGGCCGCCATTTTTCTTTTTGGAGGTGTGGAATCAATAGGGATTCAGATCTGATTTACAACGAGAGAGTACGCTGGAAGGAAGTCCGCGTCATTGACGAGAACAATGGCCAACTGGGCTTGTTGACGTCTGAAGCGGCTCTTGAACTTGCGTACTCGAAGGGGCTCGACCTGATCGTCGTGGCGCCCAACGCCACTCCACCCGTTTGCAAGATCATGGACTTGGGAAAGTACCAGTACGAGCAGATGAAGCGGCAGAAAGAAGCCAGGAAGAAACAGGTCACAGTCGAGATGAAGGAAATGAAGTACCGGCTGCGCATCGACGTTGGCGATCTGACCGTGAAGAACCAGCACCTCAAGGAGTTCCTGTCCGCCGGAAACCGCGTTCGCGTGACGATCATGTTCCGCGGTCGCGAGATGGCTTTCCCGGATCAGGGGCGTGCGCTGCTTAAGAGGGTCGCTGCTGACCTTGCCGAGTACGGCACGGTTACTCAGGAACCCAAGATGCAGGGCCGCAATATGTCAATGATGATGGAACCATCCAAAGAAGTGCTCGCCAAGATGAAAGGACCCGGAAAGGAGTAGGACATGGCTATCAAAAACAAAGTGACCAAGATCAGGACATGCAGGGGAGCCGCCAAGAGGTTCAAGATAACCGGTACCGGCAAGATACAGGCGTATGGCGCCAACCATGGCCACAAGCTTGGCAAGAAGACCATGGCGAAGAAGAAACAGATGCTGAAGAAGCGCGTTCTTACGGGTGCAGACGCTCGCAACATGAAGAGACTTGTGCCGTATCTCAAGGGATAATGGAGGCTCACGATGTCGAGAGTTAAAGGTGGAAGCTCGATCCGCAGAAGGCACAAGAAGATACTGAAGCTCAGCAAGGGCTATGTCGGCGCACGCTCTATCCGGTACAGGGCTGCACGGGAAGCTGTTCAACAAGCTGAGCGTCATGCGTACTTCAACCGCAAGGAAAAGAAGCGCGAGTACAGAGCACTCTGGATTGTGCGTATCAATGCACTGTGCCGCTCGAATGGCATTACCTACTCCCAGTTTGTGGGAAGCCTGAAGAAGGCTGGAGTGAAGCTTGACCGCAAGGTTCTGGCTGACATGGCCGTACACGACAAGGAAACCTTTGTCACCCTCGTCGCCGAGGCGAAGAAACAGCTGACTGCCTAGCGCTTTCATGACCTCGCAATTTGGTCGAGCGGCTCTTGCTCTCGACCTCCTGCCTCTCGGCGTCTGCAAGTGGGACCTCGCGGCCCTGCTTGAGACACCGGATGAGCTGGAGACCGCGTCACAGGAGAGGTTCGACCAATTGCTTTCTGCATCGTCTTCGATGCGAGGGAAGCATGTATCACTAGCTGAACGGGACAGTGCCCTGGAAAAAGCCGACAAAGAGATTGCCGAGCTCAACAGCCTCGGGGCTTCTCTTATTACGATGTTCGACGGACCGGAGACCTATCCGGGTCGTCTCCTCGAATGCTTCCGTCCCCCGCTCTTCCTTCAGATTCTTGGTGATGCGAAAGTTCTCCTCAGGGACTGCATTGGTATTGTGGGAAGCCGCAAACCGACACCTGAAGGTGTCAGAGCAGCTTCCGACCTCGCGGGACAACTGGCGGCAGCAGGTCTCGTGGTGGTCAGTGGCCTCGCCTATGGAATTGACAAGGCAGCCCACGTCGGATGTCTTGACGCAGGGGGTCAAACGATTGCAGTCCTGGGATCCAGTGTAGACGAGATCTACCCGTCCATTCATGGCCCAATTGCGCGGACCATCGCAGGAAACGGCGGGGGAGCCGTCATTTCTGAGTTTCATCTTCATACGCAGCCGACCGTCTATACATTCCCACAGCGCAACCGTGTCATTTCGGGGCTTTCACTGGGTGTGGTCGTGGTAGAAGCCGCGAAGGAGAGCGGATCTCTGATTACGGCCAACTTCGCCCTGGAACAGAATCGTGAGGTCTTTGCGATTCCGGGTTCCATCTACGCTCTTCAGCACATTGGGACGAACGCGTTGATCAAGTCTGGTGCCAAACTGGTACAATCTGTGGACGACATTCTCGATGAACTCCCGGGGTTCAAGGCCGTTGCCACCCCCGAGGAACGCCGCTCCGAGGCACTGTCGCAGCAGGAACAGTCGGTCATCGGCTGCATACAGACAGGGTGTACCTCCGTCGATCTGCTTTGCGAACGCCTCGCCTGCACTGCACCCCAGGTCCTCAGCGTCCTGACCAGTCTTGAACTCCGGGGCCTCCTGGTGCGGCGGGGACCCGACAGCTTCGGTATCGTTCAGCAACTGTAACATGGGCATTGACATCCGTGTTGTCGGGGGCGGCCTGGCAGGAAGTGAGGCCGCGCTGACTCTGGCTCGCCTTGGTTTGACAGTGGAGCTATGGGAAATGCGGCCTTTGCACCAGACCGACATCCACGAAACCGACCGATTCGGAGAACTTGTCTGCAGCAATTCACTTGGCTCCGACGCCTTGCGAGACGCAAGAGGCCTTCTCAAAGCCGAACTTCGACTCCTGGATTCTGCCATCGTGCGGTGCGCTGATGTGAGCCGTCTTCCTGCAGGCAAGGCCTTCGCGGTCGACAAGGACCAGTTCAGCGCGCTGGTGACTCAGAGTATCCAGAGCAATCCGCTCATTTCCATTCGCAGGGAGGAATACAGGCGGCTCGATTTCTCGGTTCCAACCATCCTTGCAACAGGTCCTCTTACCAGTCCGGATTTTCTCCATGAGCTCCGGGAGCGCCTCGGGTGCGAGAATCTCTTTTTCTACGATGCTGTTGCTCCGTCCGTCTGGGCTCATTCGGTTGACCGCGACTCTTCGTTCCTGAGCTCCCGAGGGGGAGATGCCGCCGATTATCTGAACTGCCCCCTCACGAGGGAGGAGTATTATGCATTTGTGCATGCACTCCAGTCTGCCAGACAGCACCTCCCCGAGACTCCGGATGAACAGAAGTACTTTGAGGGATGTCTGCCCGTCGAGGAAATTGCGCGAAGGGGCGACGACGCTCTCAGATTTGGTCCGATGCGCCCCGTCGGCCTCCGGGAGAGACCAGCAGACTGCTTCGCCGTCATCCAGCTTCGCAAGGAGAACCGCGAAGGAACCGTCCTCGGCCTGGTGGGATTTCAGACTTCTCTGGCCGTTGCCGAGCAGCGGCGGGTGCTTGGAATGGTATCAGCCCTTCGCGACGCTGAATACGTGCGATATGGCCTCATTCATCGGAACGCGTTTCTGCGCGGCCCTTCAGTGCTGTCTCAAGACCTCGAACTGCGAGCGTTTCCACGCATATGGGTAGCGGGGCAATTATGCGGCATCGACGGCTACATGGAATCGACGGCACTGGGACTCGTTGCTGCACTGAACGCTGCTGCCTCGCTTCGCGGCTTCCCGCAGCCAGATTTTTCTGTCCAGACGATGACAGGCCTTCTGATCGACTATGTCACGCGTGAGAGAGGGGACTTCCAGCCCACGAACGCCAACTACGGGCTTCTCCCGCTCGAAGCCGGCCCTAAACAGAAGGCCGTGGACCGTGAAGCATTCGCTGCTAGAGCTCTCGAACACATCCGGCAAGTTGCCGACCAGGTTGGAGCATGGACTGCACAGAAAATGAGCCTCTAGGCTCAGACGCGGTCACCGCGACGAAGCAGGAGCCCGCGACGAGTCCGGAAGTGGTCGCTGAAGCTGACGGGTCGTATCTCCACTTGTCGGATGCCGACTTCCGAGCCCGGATCCGGGACGCGTATCGCCGTATGGCGGCATGCAATCTTTGTCCTCGACGCTGCGGAGCCCATCGGCTCTCGGGAGACACTGGCTACTGCGGCGCCGCTCTCAAGCCCAACGTCTTTGTCTGGAATCTGCATCGTGGCGAGGAACCTCCCGTCAGTGGGACACGAGGATCCGGCACGGTCTTCTTCAGCGGCTGCAACCTGAATTGCTGCTATTGCCAGAACTATCCGCTGAGTCAACTGCACCATGGAACGCAGATGTCGGTTGGGCAGCTTGCAGGTGCGCTCGTCGAACTTCAGGCGAAGGGAGCCCACAATATCAACTTTGTCACACCCTCCCACCAGGTGCCCCAGCTACTGGCAGCAGTATTTGCTGCGCGACAACAGGGACTGCACATTCCCATCGTCTACAACACGAGCAGCTATGATGAGCCATCTACGCTTGCTCTTCTGGATGGAATCGTGGACATCTACCTGGGCGATCTTCGATATACGGACGAAGCTGTTGCCATGCAGCTCTCGGGAATCCCTGATTACGTTCAGGTAGCTGAACGTGCGCTTATCGAGATGCATCGCCAAGTTGGCGACATCAGTGTAGACGACCAGGGCAGATATGTGCCGCGAGGACTCATCGTGCGGTACCTCATCCTCCCACACCATACCAGCATGGCTCGAGAGGTCTTTGGCTTCGTGTCCCGCCGGCTGTCACTTCAGACATATGTGAGTGTCATGACGCAGTATTTTCCTGCCTATAAATCATTTGACCGTGCACTGGGCATCTGGCGGAAACTTACCGATGTGGAGTGTGACCGGGTCATGAGAACATGGTCCCGATCAGGGCTGGTACATGGATGGGTGCAGGACATGGGCGACGATGGAGGAGCCTGACCGAACGAAGAGAAGGAAGAATAGAAAGCAGGTACCTGGCTGCTGTGTGGTGACTGAGCATCGGTCACCGCGCAATTCCATCGGACTCCTCCATTCGTCTAACTTAGCATGCTATTTGATTTTGCCCCAATTTCAAGCTATGCTGAATTTCTCACACACTCGGAGGTGAACAGTGAAGAAGTCCAAGGAAATCGGGTTGAACAAGACGTCCGCCTGGAGCAGTATCGATCGCAAGGCAACCGACAAGCTGGCTGCAGAGTACATGTTGGTCATGAAGGATGCCAAGACGGAACGGGAGTTCGTCGAGGCAGCAGCGGCCATTGCCCAGGGTGGCGGCTACCGGACCGCCGACGCTCTCTCTGCCAAAGCATTGCCCAAAGGGGGGAAACTGCTTTTTATCAACCGGGGCAAGAATGCGGTGATCGTGAGGCTGGGCAAGCGTCCTCTTGGCGAGGGCCTCAACATCGTGGCTGCACACGTCGACGCTCCGCGCATCGACGTGAAGCAGAACCCGCTGTTCGAGAGCACTGGGCTGGGCCTCTTCCAGACCCACTACTACGGTGGAATCAAGAAGTACCAGTGGGTGACGATCCCCCTTGCTTTGCACGGCGTGATCTATGACAAGGCAGGGAAGAAGCTTCAGTTGCGCATTGGTGAGGAAGAGAGTGATCCAGTGTTCAACATTTCCGACATCCTTCCGCATCTGGGACAGGCTCAGGCAGAGAAGAAGATGAGCGAAGGAGTTACCGGCGAAGCGCTGGATGCAATCGTCGGCCACGTGCCTGCTGATGACAGAGACGACAAGACGCCTGTTCGTACGAATATCCTGAAGATGCTTGCCGAGCAGCTCAACATCGAAGAGCAAGCCTTCGCTGCGTCTGAACTGGAGCTCGTGCCGGCAATGAAGCCGCGAGAAGTCGGTTTTGACCGCGGACTCATCCTCGCCTACGGACACGACGACAGGATCTGTGGCTACACGGCTCTGCGTGGCCTGCTGGACCAGAAGAAGGAACCCGAGCGTACGCAGGTCGTTTTCCTCGCTGACAAGGAAGAAATTGGTAGTGACGGCGACACCGGCATGCAGAGCGA
>DASVKR010000037.1:0-11499 GCA_036385275.1 Candidatus Cryosericum sp.
ACCTGGTCGGTCGCGTTATTGCGCGCCCCTTCACCGGGACGCCCGGGAATTTCGTGCGAACATCCGACCGCCAGGACTATGCCGCTCAGCCGCTGGGTCCTACCACCCTCACCCAGGTGAGCAAGGCCGGTATGGATGTCATCGGTGTCGGCAAGACGTACGACCTGTTTGCTGGTGAGGGGTTCACACAACATTTCCACACCCACAACAATGAGGAAGGCATCCAGAAGACGATCGAGCTCATCAAGACCAGCAACTGGGAAGGGTTGCTGTTCACCAACCTGGTCGACTTTGACATGCTTTTTGGCCACCGCCGCAACGTGGCCGGCTATGCCGTCGCCCTGGAGCGGTTCGACGAGGCGATCCCCGAGTTGCTGAGGTCGCTGAAGCATGACGACATCCTGTTCATCTCTGCCGACCATGGCTGCGATCCGACGTTCACTGCCCATACGGACCATACACGCGAGTACGTGCCCGTTCTCTCATACTCGCCTTCGCGCCGTGGCGGGACATACCTGGGAGTCCGCGAAACGTTCGCGGACCTTGGAGCCACCGTGTCGGAGTACCTCGGAGTGGTGCCTGTCGCAGGTGCGAGCTTCCTTGCGGACATCTCGTAGGCCGTTGCGGCAATCCCGGGGATCAGCAACCCAGTGAGCAGCGGAGGCAGTCCAGCCGAATCAGGTACGTGGAAAGAGCTCCTGCGGGATCTGGTGCGCCTGGAACTCAAGCGAGGCTGTAAGGACGATGCCGCCGTAGGCGGGTTTTCGCGCCTGGCTCTTGCGACTCTGGAAGGCTCTTCCACGCGAACCCAGCATGCAACGCAGCGTGGCGTATCGAACGGATTACGGTCCCTGCTGGTCGACTATCAGTTTCTGCCGAACCATGTGCGGGCAGACAGGTGTGCCGCGCTTCTTGCCCTTCTGGACGACTCGGTGCCTCCGACTGGCGGGTCGCCACTGCCTGCAGACGTGCCTGCGGTAGGTGCAACGTCGGTGTCGAAGCCTTCTTCGGATAGCATGAAAGCCTTGCTGCAGGTACTCGAAGAACCGGTGTCCAAATTGTGGGGAGTCGGACCGCGTGTTCAAGAGATCATGGGCAAACTAGGTGTCGCCAGCATTGCCGACCTTCTCCAGCACGCACCCAAAGGCTATCTCGACCTGCGTCATCCGGCGGAGTTATCGCGTGAGTCGCTTGGGCAGATGGTCCTCATCAAGGCACGTCTGCTGGCCGTTACTGAGATCCGACGAAAGGTTCTCCTCGTCAAGGCGACAGCCAGGGACCCCGGCGGACGTATGCTCCATCTTGTGTGGTTCAACAACCGGTTCGTGAGGAACAGACTTCAGGCCGGACATGACTACGATTTCTACGGGAGGCTGGAGAACTCGTTCGACGGAGCTCATCTCATGCAACCGGCGTTCGAGGAATCGGGAACGCCGGCAGCTCAATTGCATATGAACCGGATCGTGCCCCTCTATCACCTGACCTCGGGTATTACTCAGAAGGGACTGCGGGCTCATGTGTGGCGTGCCGTAGGACGTATTCCCTCTGTAACCGCCGAGTATCTGCCACGGGACATTGCGTCGCACTTCAAGCTGCCCGACCTCGCATGGAGCTACCGCTCCCTGCACTTTCCGACCGATGAGCACGAGGCGGAACAGGCGCGGGGCCGTTTTGCGTTCGATAGCCTGTTTCTCTTTGAACTGAGAGTCCTGATGCGCAGGCATGCCGAACAGGATGTCCCAGGCAGCCCATTCGACCTGCCCACAGGGACGGTCGATCGCTATGTCGGGGCGCTGCCGTTCGTTTCCACTGCGTCTCAGACGGCGGCCATGCGAGATATCGAGGGAGATGTGCGCAGACCGAGGCAGATGCACCGGCTGCTTCACGGGGACGTTGGTTCGGGAAAGACGGCGGTGGCCGGGTACGCGGCGTACGCTGCCAAGGTGGCCGGATACCAGAGCGCCGTCCTCAGTCCCACAGAAATTCTCGCCGAGCAAACGGGGCGCGTCCTCCAGGAGTTGCTTGCTCCTCTCGGGCTGCGAGTCGCTACGCTGACAGGAGGGACGACCAAGTCCCAGCGCAAGAGCATCCTGAGCGCTGTCGCAAGCGGAGAAGTCGACTGTCTCGTCGGCACGCATGCCATTCTCGAGGAGGGTGTGGTCTTCGAGCGTCTTGGTCTGAGTGTAGTCGACGAGCAGCATCGTTTTGGAGTTGCTCAACGCGTGGCTTTGGGAACGAAGGGCAAGGAGCCCCACTCACTCGTGATGAGCGCGACCCCGATTCCGAGAACGCTGGCTCTGACCATATACGGTGATCTCGACATCTCCGAACTGCTGGAGAAACCTCCGGGGCGGTTCCCGATCCAGACCCATCTCTTGACGGCCACCAAACGCGACAGTGCCTATGCCATGGTGCGTGAACAGGTAGCTATGGGCAGGCAGGCGTTTATCGTGGTCCCCGCCATCGACCCGGCTTCGGACGAGGGCGATAGCACCGTGTCAGTCGAGGAGACGATGCGGGAGCTGACCGAAGGAAGCCTGAAGGGCCTGCGCATTGCGTCGTTGCACGGACGCATGAAGAGTAGTGACAAGCAGTCGACCATGGATGCCTTCCGGTCGGGGAATCTGGACGCCCTGGTTGCGACGACTGTCGTCGAAGTCGGTGTCGATGTGCCGAACGCGAGCGTCATGGTCATCGAGGATTCGGAGAGATTTGGGCTCGCTACGCTCCATCAGCTCCGTGGAAGAGTCGGCCGAGGATCCTCCGTCTCCCATTGCATCCTCATCCAGGGCAATGTGACCGCCGAGGGTACCGAACGCCTGCAGGTCCTTGTAGATTCTGACGATGGATTCCAGATCGCAGAGGAAGACCTGAAACTGCGAGGACCGGGCGACATCCTTGGGACGGTCCAGCATGGCTATGACGTTCCACTGTTCGGGTCTACGGCACTGCTGAGTTATCGCGACCTTTCCGCACTTCCGGAGATCCGAAAGGCTGCTTCGGAGCTCCTGGAACGCGACCCGGTCCTTGGCGCTCCGGAACATGCGGATCTGACTCGTATGCTGTCTCTCCGATACCCCGCTTCAAAGCCAGGCATGGAGGACAACTAACATGATCATTGGTTCAGGTGCACTGAAGGGCCGTTCGCTGAAGACACTGGGGAAGGAACCATGGCTGCGGCCTACGTCCGACAAGGCGCGAGAAGCCGTCATGGACATGCTGCGACCTGTTCTTGCGGGAGCGCGGTTCATCGACGTCTGCAGCGGCACTGGTGCCGTCGGCATAGAAGCGCTCAGCAACGGAGCGGCGCATACCACTTTTGTCGATGTGGACAATCGCTCAGTGCGTCTTATCCAGGACAATCTGCGAATGCTTGCACTTCAGGAACAGGCTTCTATCGTCAAGGGAGATGCTGATGCATACGTGAGCGGATTGCAGGGAACGGAGTTCGACGTCCTCTTTGCAGACCCGCCATTCGACTCTGGATTGCAGGAAGGGATCCTCGTCACCCTGTCCGAGCATTTGCGCGACGCAGCAGACAGCTGTATCATAATCATGGAGCATGCATCAAGGCAACCCCTGCATGAACGGTATGGCGGCCCAGCGATAGACCTGGAGAGCTACAAGGAAAGGCGCTACGGAGACGTGAGCATGACATTCTTCCGTGCAACAAAGCACAGAAACGAGGCGGACAGTAGCACCCATGACAAGACAGAATAGAGTAGTTCACTTCCTGCGAAGTGCTCGTCATAGCCTCGTTCTTCGGCTCACACGGTTCAGACGGAGCGGTACGTTGGTGTTCGTCCTGGTAGCACTTCTCTCCGCCGTCCTGTGCGCTCTTCCCTTCATGCCCGTGCGCAGAAGTGTGTCTGAAGGCACCGTCCTCAGCGCCGACATGGTCTCGAGGCGAGACATGGTCTATGTCGATGATGTCAGAACTGAAGACCTCCGCAAGCGCGCATCGGACGAAGTCACTCCCATCTACAGCTTCGACAGCTCGCGGCTGCCGACGGCGATCACTGCCTTCGAAGCCACCATGGCAAAAATCATCAGCATACGCATGCAGGATGCCCCCGTGGACCTGGAGTCTGAGCGGATTGCGGCATTGCTCATGACTTCGGCGGGCACAACGACGAAGTACCTCACGACGTGTTCCGAGTCGGAGATTCAATCGTCGAACACGGCGGCGCGTCAGGCGCTGACGACAGTCATGGGTCGCGGCGTTCTCGAGGGGAGCCTCCCTGCCGCCCGCGAGAGCATCAACACGGAACTCAAGAAGTACGGGATTTCCGATAACCAGGTGCGTTCGGCATACCTCCTGGCCGCCCGCTTTGTGTCGCCGAACCTCATGTACGATCAGCCGGCAACTCTGCTTGCGCGCGAAAAGGCTGCGTCCTCCGTATTACCGGTCGTCTCGACCATCCTCGCCGGCACCCCCGTCGTGAAGAAGGACAGCGTACTGGACCAGGGCACTGTCGACCTGCTCTTGAGCACCGGCCTGGTCTGGGGACCTCGCGCTCTTCGAAACGTCGTGTCTCAGATGCTGGTCGCGCTGGTAGCATGGGGAGCGATTGCGTTGGCTGTCATGCTCCTGGGTTCAGCGAAAGCTCGGACTGAGCACCTGTTGATGGAAACAGGGGTCATCGGCGGCTCTTGCATTGCGATCGGCTGGCTCGCCGGTGGGGTGGCGGCAACGATGACCCCGTTCTTCCTGTGCATACTGCTCGGGTTCGTTTTCTTTGAGGGAGCTCTTGCAACGGTCTTTGGCCTTGCACTGATGGTCATAACCTCGATCCTGGTTCCGATGCCCGCGGAAATGCTCTCGGGGCTCGTCGTGGGGGCTATTTCCATATTCATCGTCATGCGGAAGGCGAACAAGGTGAGTGCTCTTCTTTTCGCCGGGCCGATTGCCGGCTTATCAGCCGGTCTTGTCTACGGCGCTCTTGCCGGGCTCAGCGAACAGCGGCTATCCATGATCGCTGCCAACGTTGGGTATCTGGTAGCGGGAGGGGTCATTGCAGCTGTATTTGCGCTGGGCCTGACTCTGGTTTTCGAGCGACTGTTCAATGTCGCCACGATCGTGAGACTGCGCGAGCTTCTGGATACAGGAAGCAAGCTTCTGGCGCAACTGTTCGAGAACGCCCCGGGGACCTACCATCACAGCCTCAACGTGGCCAGTCTTGCGACAGGTGCCGCTCAGCGTATTGGTGCAAACTGGCTGATGGCTCGCGTTGGGGGTTACTACCACGACATCGGCAAACTCCTGCATCCACAGTTTTTCGGCGAAAACCGGGGGGAACTCCCAAACATCCACGAGGATATCTCGCCTGAACTGAGTACCAAGGTGATCCTGGAGCACGTCCAGGCAGGCGTTACGATTGCAGGGAGCAATCACCTGCCGCCTGAGGTGGTCGATATCATCGCCGAGCACCATGGCACGACTGTCGTCCAGTTCTTCTACGACAAGGCGTCCGCCGAGCGAGCAAACCTCTCGCCTGACACATTTCGGTACCAGGGGCCCAAACCTCACACGAGGGAGTCCTCGCTTGTCTTCCTCGCCGACGGCGTTGAAGCCGCGGCGCGTTCGCTTGCCAAGGTGGACAAACCAGCTCTGGAAGGAGTCATCGATGCGATTGTCAACGCTCGCATTGCCGACGGTCAACTTGCCGAGTCACAGCTCACGCTGGGTGAGATTGCCGCCGTCAAGGACTACTTCCTCACGTCCCTCATCTCATTCTACCATGTTCGCGATGCTTATCTGACGCCCGAGGAGACAAATGAAAGAAGCTGACCTATCTGTACACTGTCGTGTAGAACTATCGGATCCCGGATGGCAGGTGGACAGCAAAGTTCTCATGGCGCTTGTTGTCCGCATTGCCCACCTGATTCTGCCGGAAATCACGGCAATTCGGGGTGTTCGACACGCCATCGCCGTCTCATGCTATTTCGTCCCAGAGTCTCAAATCCGAAAGTTGAACCGTGACCACAGAGGCAGCGACTCGATCACCGACGTGCTGTCGTTTCCGCTTGGCTATGCCGCGCCCGGCACGGGCTGGGTGCTAGGGGACATCGTCATCTGTATGGATGCGGTGGAGAGCAAAGCTATCTCCGGTGGAAACGGGCTTGAAGACCAGCTCACGTTCTCCCTCGTTCACTCTGTGCTCCACTTGGTGGGCTTCGACCACATCGAGGAGCATGACCGGACTCTGATGGAGCACCGCGAGGAAGAGGTTTTCGCACAGTTGGCGCAGGGGAACTCCCCCAAGCTGGCGAGAAGGCCTGTATGACTGGACAGATCGTCGGATTACTGGTCCTCCTGCTTCTCTCGTTCCTCTTCTCCATGGTGGAATACGGCTACGTGACCATCACGCCGATGGCTCTGGAAAAGACCGGAGAATCTTCTGCCCTCCCTGATCGGCTGAGAGCCAGAATGGCGGCTAGTCATTCCATGCTCATCGCCGTGGTGGTCCTGGGTAACAACATGGCCAATCTTGGGGCGTCCTTTCTCTTCGCTCGGATCGTTCTCACCGTGTTCACGCGTGTGAACCCGGACCTCCTTGCGCTGGCCTCTACACTCGCCTTGACGGTCGTTGTCGTCATCTTCGCCGAGACTATTCCGAAATCGATCGGCAAGGCGTTTCCTGAACAGACCACACACGCCACAGCTATTCTACTATACCCCCTCTACCTGTTGCTCTATCCGGGCGCACGCGCCCTTGCGGCAGTCTCGGGGGTCTTCACGGGACCATTGCTCCGTCATGCCAAGCGCACCGGCTACCTCAACGATTCCGACGACTTCCGCTACCTGCTGAAGATGGGACAGGAGGACGGCGTGATCGACAAAGAGGAGGAGCGACTCATCTACAACATCTTCGACTATACCAACACGCTGGCGTATGAGATCATGACGCCGTTTGTAGACGTGACCACAGTCGAGAAGGACGCGCCGATCAGTGACGTGATCAAGGCAATCAACGAAACTGGTCACTCCCGTCTACCTGTGATGGACGATGACAATGTCGTGGGCGTCGTTTACGCCAAGGATGCGCTCAGAGCGATGGCGGGCGGAGCCGGACCCAACGTCAAGGCAAGCAGCATCCTCCGTCAGCCATTCTTTGCTCCCGACACCAAGAAGATCAGCAGCCTGCTTCAGGAGATGCAGCGGCAGCGCATCCAGACAGCTGTTCTTTTCGACGAGTACGGTGCCGTTTCAGGGCTCATTACCGTCGAGGACATCCTGGAGGAGGTTTTCGGCGAGATCCAGGACGAGTATGACAAGGAGGCTGCTGAAATCGAGAACGCGGGAGCCGATGCGTTCCTCATCAAGGGCTCGGTGTCGACCGACAAGGCTTCGGAACTCTTTCGGGCGGAGTTGTCGGGTGAAGACTATGATACTGTCGCAGGGCTTATGCTGTCTGAAATCGGACGCCTTCCTCGTGTTGGGGACAAGGTCGAGCGTGCCGGGATTGTTTTCACGGTAGTGAACGTCGTCGGGAAGAGAATCTCCAGAGTGCGTGCAGAGCGATTGCCCACGGCTCCACCACGCCCTGTCGAGGATGAAGAGTGACAGTGGACGTGGGTCTCGTGTGTCGCGTCAAAAGGAGAATTACATGAAAATCGTCGCAGGAAACTGGAAAATGTTCAAGACCATTGAAGAGGCCAGGACGTACTTTGCCGAGCTGACCACCGCCACGGCCCCACAGGGGGACAAGGTGCGGGTTATCGTCTTCCCCAACTACATCGCATTGGGAGCCCTGGCAGAAACCGGTGAGGTCCCGGCCTGGGTGTCGCTCGGCGCTCAAGATGTTGCGGCCGAGGTGGAAGGCGCGTTCACCGGAGAAGTCTCGCCAGCCATGATCCGCTCGACAGGGGCGACCCACGTGCTCATAGGGCATTCGGAGCGCAGACACATTATTGGTGAGCCAGCCGTTCTGCTTCATCGCAAGCTGGTCAACTCCCTGGAGGCGTCCCTGATTCCCGTGTTGTGCGTTGGAGAGACACTCGAGGAGCGCAATGCGGGCAAGATCGAGGAGATCGTGTTCGGACAGCTGGATACCGCCCTCATTGACGTCCGGCTCTCCGATGGCGCGCAGCTCATTGTCGCCTATGAACCGGTATGGGCCATTGGAACGGGGGTGAATGCCACGAATGAGCAAATTGAGGAAGCACACCACCTTATCCGGGAGCACCTCAAGCAGCTTCTCGGAACGGCAATTGGTGGTTCCGTCGCGATTCTGTATGGCGGCAGCGTCAAGCCGACCAACTTCGCATCCATCGCAGGCCTCCCTTCGGTGGATGGTGGCTTGATCGGAGGAGCCAGCCTCAAACCGTCCGCCTTCGCCGAGCTGATCGAGATAGCAGAACAGGTGTAGCCCTCTGCTATACGCTGTCGGCGAGGTGCATGCCGAGATTCCATCGGAGGACACCCGCACATGAAGAGACCCCTTCCGTGAGGTCGGGGTCTCTTCATGTTCGGCAAACGCAGAGACCCCTTCCGAAGTACGGTCGGGGTCTCTTCATATACCGCGAATGATAAGCCAGGTTCTGTCGTGGTCAGTCATTTATCTAAGCGACATACCCGAAGGCAGAGAGAAGCAGCCCTGTGTGCCTTCCTATTTTGTCTTGCTCCAGTTGGGGTTTGCAATGCGCAGCCCATCGCTGGTCTGCCGGTGGTCTCTTACACCACCATTTCACCCTTACCCCTTGCGGGGCGGTATATTTTCTGTTGCGCTGTCCTTGGGGTTACCCCCACTCGGGTTTCCCGAGCAACTCGCTTCTTGGAGCCCGGACTTTCCTCAAGCAGGAAAATCTCCTGCCTGCGACTGACTCATTCGCGGTCTTTGATGCCGGCGTATAGTATCTTGCCGCAGATCTCGCAACGGATAAGCTCTTCAGCATCACCGCTACCGCCCTCTGTATTACGAAGATTGAACAATGTCTTCTGGGGAAGCCTCACGTGACAGTAGTCGCAGGTCGAATTGACCATTCTTGCAACAGGGGCTCCGCTGAACTTTTCCGAAAGGCTTTCGAAAATAAGCTTGGCCTTGAGCGGCAGCTTCGACTTGCGATTCTCGATCTCCTTGCGCAAGGCCGGAAGAGACTTCTTCACGACCGCTCTCGAGGTTGCATTCGACTTTGGAATGCTTCCGAGCTCCTTGCGAAGCTTTTCAGACAGCAATTCCGAGGCTCTGGTCTGATCCTCGACGTCCTGCCGGTCGTGGAAATTCTTCCCTTGCGCATCCTCGACCTTTTCTTTCTCGAGGGTCAACTTCTTCATCTTTTCCTCAAGCTTCTGGACCTTCTCCTCGGACATTTCTTCCTTCCCGAGCTTGGCGCCGGCCTCGTGGACCTTCGCCGAAAGGTCGTCCAACTTCTCACCGATCCTGACCTCGTCGGCCCTGAAGGTTTCCAGCTGCCCACGCAACCCGGCCAATTGCTCCTCCGTCTCCTTGATCTTGTGACTCAGCAATGAAGAAAGGTCCGACTCTTCCAGAAGACGTTCCTTCCGCTGATAGTCCAACTGGAGTTCTTGAAGCTCCCAAAGCTTGTCTATTAGCATCAATACACCTCATCGACGATTGTGACATCATGGTGGACCCAGGTGATTCCAATTGGAACCTATTGTTGACAGAACTATGAAGACCCAGCCAAGTAGCTGAACTGCCACCAACGACAGCAACCAGCAAGCCATAACAGCCTCGACAACAGAAAGACCTACGAGTCAGCGTCATGAATAATTGCGCGGATGTCTTCCCGGTATTGACTACCCAAGTCCCTGGAACCAATACTCAATACAATATTAGTTTAGTCCAGTGAGTCCAATATGCAATCAATGTTTCTCGAAGAAGCACGACCGGACCATTAGTCCGTGTGAGCGACTTGCGATTCAACCTTGCATCGTGACTGGGCAGAGTCGCCACGCCAGCACCTGTCGGGGCCATGCACCACAAGAGCAGAACGCTTGACCGTTGTCACGCGTGCGCGTATGATACTGTTGTGAACAAAGGAAGAGCCTGAAGCAGGCCTGTACTATGAAACAACCCGTCTGTCTTGCCTTGGCGCTGGTTCTGTGCCTTATCCTGAGTGTTTCGGGTCTACTGGCTGGCACCCCCGTCGCGCGGGCAGCAGATACGGGGATCTGGACACAACTGCCGCTGCACGAAAGCCGACTTCTGTGTCTTGCCATCAACCCCCTCACCCCCACCACCCTGTACGCTGGTACTGGTGGTAGTGGCGTCTTCCGTTTCATGGATAGTGACACCACCTGGACCGAGGTGAATACCGGACTCACCGATCCGTGGGTGTGGTCTCTTGCCATCAACCCCCTCACCCCCACCACCCTGTACGCAGGGACCGATGGTCGCGGCGTCTTCCGGTCCTCGAACAGCGGCACTACGTGGACGACGGTGAGTACTGGGCTCACCAGTCTGCATGTCAGCTCCCTTGTCATCAATCCCCTCACCCCGACCACCCTGTACGCTGGTACCACGAGTGGCGTCTTCCGCTCCACGAACAGCGGCACTACGTGGACGACGGCAAACACCGGGCTCACCAGTCTGCATGTCAGCTCCCTTGTCATCAATCCCCTCACCCCGACCACCCTGTACGCTGGTACCACGACTGGCGTCTTCCGCTCCACGAACAGCGGCACTACGTGGACGACGGTGAGTACCGGGCTCACGAATCCGTGGGTCTGGTCCCTTGCCATCAATCCCCTCACTCCCACCATCCTGTATGCCGGTACCGTGGGTGGCGTCTTCCGCTCCACGAACAACGGCACCGCCTGGACCGCGGTGAGTACCGGGCTCACCGATCTGTGGGTCCTCTGTCTTGCCATCAACCCCCTCACCCCCACGATCCTGTATACCGGGACCGGTAATGGCGGCGTCTGCCGCTCCACGAACAGTGGCACCACCTGGACCGCAGTGAATTCCGGACTCAGCGATCCATGGGTCTGGTCCCTTGCCATCAATCCCCTCACTCCCACCATCCTGTATGCCGGTACTGGTGGTAGTGGCGTCTTCCGGTACGATGCTGTGCCTTCCTATGCGCTCACGACCACTGCGTCAGCGTCGGCTGGCGGCTCGATCGAGAGGTCTCCCAATGCTTCGTCGTATGCTCTCGGCACGCTCGTGACCCTCACCGCGATCCCTGCCACTGGCTACACCTTCACTGGCTGGTCCGGTAACCTGCGTGGCACGGCGAACCCCGCGATCGTCACGATGGACGCCAACAAGACTATCGCCGCCCTCTTCGCCATCAACACATACAGTATCTTAGTCAAGGTGTCCGGTTCCGGCTCGATCGCCAAGTCGCCGGATCAAGATATCTTCAGCTACGGCACTTCGGTACAACTGATCGCTACTCCTGCCGCCGGGTGGAAGTTCACTGGATGGATTGAAGATCTCACAACTGTCACGAACCCGGTAACTCTCATTGTGAGCCGCACGCACTCCATTGTCGCGCAGTTCGAGCCGGTGGCTCCCTCCTTGACATCGT
>DASVKR010000038.1:0-5397 GCA_036385275.1 Candidatus Cryosericum sp.
ATGCTGGACTGCCGGAACAGCAATGAACCTGAGGACCCTGCCCAGATCCGGTCGTTTGTCAAGGGTCCCGACTTTCCAGGTGGCGGCCTCGTTGTTGGCA
The DNA here is from genome assembly GCA_036385275.1 of Candidatus Cryosericum sp. Lineage (GTDB taxonomy): Bacteria > Caldisericota > Caldisericia > Cryosericales > Cryosericaceae > Cryosericum. Next base: position 101 of record DASVKR010000038.1, read on the forward strand.
CGGACGGCATCGACGAATACATCGCCACCGGTCGGGGCAACGTTGTCACGAGAGGGAAGTACACGATTGAGAAGGATGGCAACAAGACGCGATTCATCATTACTGAGTTGCCATTTGAGGTGAACAAGGCCGAGTTCGTCCAAAAGGTTGCCGACCTGATGAAGAGCAAGCGATTGACCCAACTGTCTGACCTGCGCGACGAATCCAGCCGTGAGGGCATCCGAGTCGTGCTTGAGCTGAAGAAAGATGCGATTCCGGAGCGAGTTGAACTGCTGCTGCGCAGACATACTCAGTTCCAGCAGCACTTCCACGTCAGTATGCTCGGAATTCTGTACGGCGTGCCGCGCACCCTTCCTCTGCGCGAGGTTCTGGCTACATTCCTTGACTTCCGCGAGGCAACGCTTCGCAAGAGGTTCGCCCTGGAACTCCGCAAGCACGAGGAACGCCTGAACGTTCTCAACGGTCTTGTCATCGCCATTCGAAACATCAAACGAGTGACGGAAATCCTGACCTCGTCTTCTTCCATTGATGATGCATCGGCTCGCCTCGTCCAGAGCTTTGGGCTCAACAACCGGCAGGTGGAGGCGATCCTTGAGATGCGCATGCGGTCCCTGGTGTCGCTCGAGGTCGAGAAGTTGACGAAAGAGGTTGAAGAGAACAAGACAGAGATAGAGAGACTCTCTGCAATGCTGGCGGACCCCAACAGGATCCGTGTGTACATCCGGGATGAGCTTGTCGAGGTTGCCCGCAAATACGGAAACCCACGACGCAGTCAGATCCTGAAGGATGATGGCCGTGGGGAGGACGATGACGAACAGTTCATCGAGGATAAAGAGGTCATGGTCGTCATTTCCAAGAATGGCTACGCGAAGATTATCCCAAGTTCGACGTTTAAGGTCCAGGGTCGTGGAGGACTGGGAGTCGCGAGCATGAATCTGAAGCGGGACGACTATATCAGCAAGTACTTCACCGTCCGCACGAAGCAGCGTATGCTGCTCTTCACCAACAAAGGGCGCGTGTACTCGATTCCAGCATACCGTCTTCCTGAAGAGAAACGGCAGGGTGGAGGTGAGAATCTATCACTTCTCCTCGGTATGGGAGCGGACGAACTCGTGACCGAAGCAACGGCACTGCCCGCCATTCAGGAGGGCGTCTCCTTCATCATTGTGACGCGTCGTGGGCGCATCAAGAAGATGGTCACATCGCAGTTTGTTACCATACGTAGTACAGGAAAGACGTTCATCAAGCTTGCTGAGGGCGACTCTGTGGTCGCTGTAAGACCAGTCAAGGACACCGAGGAGGTCCTCATCGCCTCCGATTCCGGTCGAGCTGTCCGGATCCGGTCGACGTCTGTCCGTGCCATGGGTGCATCTGCCCGTGGTGTGCGCGGAATGCGCCTATCACGCGGAGGCAGGTTCGTCGTCGGCATGGAAGTGCTTCGGCCCGACGTACCGTTCACGCTCATCACGGAACATGGCCACGGCAAGCGCCTGAACCCGTACGAAGTTCGCCTGGTTGGCCGAGGGTCCGGCGGTGTTATCTGCTATCGCGTCACCGAGAAGACCGGTCCACTTGCAGCATTTACGACGGGGACCGCCGACCAGGACGTCGTCGTGTCCACGAGTACAGGCCAGACGATTCGTACGCCTGCCGAGAGGCTACCATTGCTCGGAAGGGTCTCTTCCGGTGTGAAGGTGATCCGGCTCAAGTCCAAGGGCAGCGGTGTTATCGCTGCAGAGGCAATCATCAAGGAGGTTGCCCCAACGGAGGCTGAAGATGAGGTTGAGCAGTAAAGAAGCCAGTGCTCTGCGTGTCGTTCTTCTGTCGGTCCTGAGCATCGCCGTAGCCGCGTTGGCCATCTGGCTCTTGTGGAGTCTTCGTAGCATCGTGTCTCTGGGAATCGCCGCAGCATTCGCGGCGTTTCTCTTCTTGCCAATTGCACACTGGCTCAATCAGAAGACCCACCTTCCCATGGGTATCACGTGTGCCATTGTGGTTCTGGGAATCGTGGCCGCATTCGTTGGATTGGTAGCCGCCACGATTCCTCCCCTTGTGCGCGAAACGAGGACGCTCGTGGCATCTCTTCCTGATTACGCAAAGACGGTTCAGGGATACTTCTCCAGACTCTCGACATGGCTGGATCGCCTTCAACTGGGGTCGGCGAAGGACACCATCACGGCCGTTCTCGACGCAGTCCAAAAAGCTGCGATCCAATTCGGACAGAACATCGTTACGACATCGTCCAAGAAACTATTGGGTTTAGGCGCACTTCTCCCGTTTTTCGTGTTGATGTATTTCTTTATGAGTGGGTCTCATGGTTACTATGAGATGTCTCTGTCGCTGCCATTCATTCGCACACAGAAGGACCGTGCAGAGGTCGCGCTTGCGCAGGTCGCTGCAAGCACCAGGAGGTATATCGAGGCACTTGCCCTCATTGCGCTGGTCACTGCGCTGTTCGTGGGTGGCGTCAGTGGACTCTTCCGGATCAACTACGCTCTGACAATCGGCGTCGTGGATTTCTTTGGCGAGTTCATTCCGTACGTAGGTCCGTTGGTGGTAGTGTTGCTGGGAGCCTTCTTTGCCGCCGTGACGGGTCCGGGGAAGCTCCTCACCTGGATCATCATCTTCGCCGTCATCGAGTTCACGACGAGTCAGATTCTCGCCCCACGACTCATATCCGAGAAGACTGGGCTCAGACCAGAGTTTATCATCCTGCTCCTTCTGGCGGGTGGAACGTTGGCAGGGTTCTTTGGGCTGTTGATCGCAGTCCCTCTTGCGGTTTTCGTCCGTGAGATCATCAAGAGTGCCCAGTTGCTTCGGTCAGAGTCTGAGGACGTCACGGAGAAGCCGGTTGACTGAAGACGCAATTCCGGTATAGTTGATTGGTTGTTTATCAACCCCTTTGACAACGGTTTGACGAAAGGAGGGGTGAATGATGGGAAACTATCGTGATCGGAACAAAGACAGGTCTGAACCTCAGGGCGAAGACGCTCAGCTGGAGAACATGCTGAGGCGCTATAAGCAGGACTGTATCCGTGATGGCCTCTTCGGCGAACTCAAGAAGCGTCGCTTCTTCATGGCGCCAAGCGAGAAACGCAAACAGAAGTCCATTGCTGCGCGCAGGCGCAAGTAGGGTCGTTCTTCCTGAAGATGAGAGCACGGGGCGCGCGAGCGCCCCTTTTTCGTTGTCTAGAGCCCCTGACACAGGAACCCACCATCGACAGGGATGGATGTCCCATTCACGTATCCAGCGACGGGAGACAGAAGAAACATGATGAGGTTGGCGATATCCTCAGGACTGCCGGGTCTGCCAAGCGGGACTGCGTCAAGAAACCGCAGACGCTCGGCATCGAAGTTCTGTCCGAAGAAGTCCTCCGTCATGGGAGTCCGGATGAGGCCCGGGATGATACAGTTCGAGCGTATTCCCCGAGTGCCTGCCTCGACCGCGATGGACTCGGAGATGCTCTCCAGCGCGCGTTTTGAACTGTCGTAGCTTGGTGAGGGTGAGTGACGGGGATGTCTATGAGCGTCGATCGAGGACACGAAGACGAAACTTGCTGAGGAGGAGGCTCTTGACAGGGCTGCCTGCGCAAACTCGAAGCCGGCAAAGACATTGACGTCGAATGTCTCCCTGAATTCGCCGGAGCGAGCTTCAGAGAAGGCATCGGTTCGCAGTTCTGCCGGCAGGAACACGAAGCCGTCAAGCTCGGTGGACTCCAGAAGGGCGAGTGTACATTGATTACGGTCCGACTCCCTGCGCAGATCTCCGGGAACGATGCCAATCAGCGCACCGGGAGACAAGGTGGAAGCAAGAGCGCTCAGAGGTTCGGGACGCCCTCCCACAAGCAGGAGACGGGCGTGCTCTCGGTCAAGCGAGGTCGTGAGTGCCAAGCCGATGCCAGCCGTGCTGCCTGCAATGGCAATCGTTCTTCCTGTCAGAGCAAGGTCCATTGGCTACTGGATCGGTATCATGCACAGAAAGACAAGGTCGTCGGTGCCTTCGTTGGCAAGACTGTGAATTGACTCGGGTTCGATATAGATGGCATGGTCGGGGCCGACATGACGAGTCTCGCCTTCGCAGAAAGCAGTACAGGTTCCCTTGATGACAAAGATCTCGTGTTCCCAGGAGTGAGCATGCCGCGGTGTAGAACCACCCGGCTTGACAACGAAGTACCGCATTGCAAACGTGGGGACTCCGTCCGAACGGTTGAGCATCCAGCGTATCGTTGTGCCATGGGCTCCGGCTTCAGTGACAGCAATCTCCTCGACGTCGTGGACTGCCTTGACAATCATGACGACCTCCAGTTGAACTAGGTAGGGTGCATTATACTACATTTGTAGGGACAAAGCTCTTCTTAGGACGCTTGCGCTTGCATTTTCCAAGTGAGCAAGTATTATTTATCTGAACTAGTCGATACATTCCAATCGTCAACCAAGAGGTCGAGATGTTTAAGAATCAATCCTTAGATGGGTTTTTGACCGAACTCTCATCGCGCAATCCGACTCCCGGCGGAGGTAGTGCTGCCGGGCTTGCCGCGGCGATGGGGGCAGCTTTAGTCGAAATGGTCGCAAATGTCGTAGGTGCGCGTGATGAGTCGGAAAAGAGCCGTCTGGCGCCATTTGTCGATAGGTGCGAAGCATCACGGGCAGAGTTTGTTGCGATGATGGACCAGGACAGCGCGGCATTCGAGGGCTACATGGCTGCCATGAAGCTGCCTAAGACGACCGATGACGAGAAACTTGTGCGACGGGGGGCCATGCAGGATGCACTCAAGGGTTCGACGAGAGCTCCTCTCGCGCTGGCCGTCCGCGTGTGCGATTTTGCCGAGCTTCTCGTCGCGACGTTTTGTGATGCGCCAAAGGATATTGCATCCGACCTGTATGTCGGTGCCGCAATGCTCGAGACTGCCTATGCCGGAGGCATTGCCAACGTTTACGTCAATCTTGCATATCTGCGAGATCCTGTCTTCAAAGATGAGACGCGTGTGACAGTTCAGCAGTGTCAGACGCGTGTTACTGCGTTGGGCTCGTTCAAGGATTCTATCGGGCGCTTGCTGGCTATTGAATGACCACTTGGCGAAAGAAGGCAGAGGATTATGAACTTCACTGAACAAGAGTTGCTGGAAAAGACGTCCCGGGAATTGTACGAGATTGCAAAAGTACTGCATGTTCGGAACTACACACGGCTCAAGAAGCCGGAACTCATCGAGGAGCTGTTGAAACTTGGGGGTAAGGATGCTAACGATCAGGAGGGGTCTGTCATGAGCTCCATGGGGCCCTACGACAATCATGACAAG
>DASVKR010000039.1:0-4303 GCA_036385275.1 Candidatus Cryosericum sp.
CTCCTCCACATCAGCACACGAGGTGGCATCTAGGCTGAGCCTGCGCGTTCACCGCTCCTGTTGCCTGAGGCGGCGCTGTAGATCATCTCCGACACCTCGACCATGGTGCGTTTCGCCTGAGCGGCCCGTTCAAAACCTGACACAAACACGCACAGCGAGTACGTCGGCCCGTCCGCTACGCTCACGAGTTCCGCATCCAGCAGAGAACCGGGCATACCACCCGTCTTTCCTGCCAGAACAGCACTGCCGGGAAGCGGCCAGGCAACCAGGTCTCTCAGCTGGTTCATGCGCAAATAGCCAAGTATGCGTTCGCTCGCCGCGCTCGAGACCAGACGATGCGTATATAGTTGCGCCAGCATGTCGGCGACCTCGGCGGCGGTCACGCTATTGTCGATTCCACGAGCGAGTGTCTCGTGGTCCATCATCCGACGCCGGATACTGGTCGCCTCATAACCAAGACCGTGCAGGACATCGTTCAGACGTTCCATGCCGATCTCCTCAATAAGCTGGTTGCAGGCCATATTGTCGGATACGCCCATCATCATGATGCACAGATCCTGGACCGACCACGGGCGAGAGCTGTCCAGATGCTCGAGAAGGCCGGTCCCATGAGGGGCAGGAACTGTCAGACGAAGAGGCTGGTCCCACGCCAGTTCGCCCAGTTCCACCAGCTGCGCAATGCAGATCAGGAGCGGGAGCTTGATGATCGACGCGGCTCCGAACGGCAGACTGCTGTTTTGAGAGAAGATCAGACAACGGTCCTGTGCGCTCAAGAGCTCGGCGTGCACGGCGCATGGAAATATGACCCTCGCAAGAATCCCTCGAAGCGCTTTCTGAACGGGAAGGTATCGGGTGTCCTGCTTCATTCCGTCTCAGGCTTCGGCTGGTCGCGGTACACGCGGTGAACCAGCTTGCCGACAGTAGAGAGGACCTCATAGCTGATCGTCTGGGCGAGTGATCCCAGATCACCCGCGGTGATACGCTGGTTTCCGGCTTCACCCATGAGCACAGCTTCGTCGCCAATTGTCACACCCTGGACGTCCGACAGGTCGATCATGCTCTGATCCATGGTCACCCGTCCGATAACCGGCGCCCGCTTGCCACGGATAAGCACCGAGGCCTTATTGGACAACATGCGGGAATACCCATCCGTGTAGCCGACTGGAAGGATTCCCACGGTCGTCGGCTTGTAGGTCAAATAGCTGCGCCCATAGCTAATACCGTAGCCGGCAGGCACCTGTTTGAACGCTATCACGCGGGACTTCATCGACATTGCCGGCCTCAATCCCGCAATCGGCACGCCCTCGATGGGCGAACAACCATAGAGCAGCAACCCCGGACGGACCCCCTCGAAGGTCGCAGCCTTCATGGTCAAGATGCCGGCCGAGTTGCAGAAATGAGCAACAGGAGGGCGCATGCCCTCCACGGTCGACTGATGGAGGACTTTCTCGAACCTGCGCAGTTGCATGGAGGAGTAAGATTCGTCAGAGTCCGCACAGGAAAAATGCGAATAGATCCCCTCTACCGCAAGACCTTTCATCCCGTTCAGCTTGTGCAGCACGTCCAGCGCCCCTTCCGCAAGAACGCCACCTCTTCCCATGCCCGTATCCACTTTGAGATGGACCGTCAGCTGCTTTCCGGCAGCTGCTCCGACCAGTTCGCGTGCGACCTCATCATTGGGGATGCTGAGCGTAATGCCCTGAGCAATTGCCTCCCGGACTCCTGATGTGGGGACATAGCCAAACACGAGCATGCGGCCTTTGATACCGGCCCGCCGAAGCTCAAGAGCCTCTTCCAGCGTAGCAAGCGCGAACCAGTCGGCGCCTTCTTCCTGGAGGACCTGTGCCACGTGCACCGCACCATGCCCATAGGCATCGTTCTTGACGACACACAGCACATGGGTCCTCGCCGGCACCATCCGACGGATGACATGATAATTGCCCCGTACGCAGGCCAGATCGATCTCCAGCCACGTGGAACGCCCGAACTGCTCGACCGAACCGTTGTCCTCTCTCCTCATGACAAAACAATAGCACGATTCAGAGTGCATTCAACACAGGAATAGTCATTGATACACGGTCTGCAGGCATGCTGTCCACGGCCACAGCCAAGTATGCAAACGTTGCCATTGACAAGAATCAGGTATTTCGTATAGTAGGTGTGTAATCGATAACTTCGTTATCGGTTACATGCCCTCCTTCGAAAACAGCCCGGACCGCAATCGCGCTTCGGGCTGTTTTCTTTGCTGTCCCTTCTACCAGAATCTGACAGGCTGATAGTCCGCGGTCGACTGGTGTAGTGGTGGCAACTCCCTGTCTCCTGCTGCGCTCCGCAATGCCTCCTCCATCGCAGCCGCGAAGAAACGCTCAGAGCTGTAGTGGTCAACAATGGCTACACAGCCTCCGCTCTGAGACACGTCGAGCGCCCCGTGATAAGTGACATCTCCCGTGATCAGTACCTGGGCTCCCGCCTTGCTTGCAGCCGGGAGAAGCGACGAGCCCGCTCCGGAACAGAAGGCCACGTGTTCGATGGCCTCCGGCAGAATCCCTGCCACTGGCAGCACCGACAGTGCGAAGAACGACTTGATGAAGGTGACGAACTCCTCGGGCCCCATGACATGAGGCAGTCGCCCCAAGTGTCCGAATCCGGCAACTGGGCTCCCAGGAAGATGTTCCTCGAAAACGTCGACTGCCGGCTCCTCGTATGGGTGAGCCCCCCGCAAGGCCTTCAGGACAGATGCCAGGTCCCGGCCGGACACGATAGTCTCGACGCGGTCCTCCGACACGCTGGTCATGGCATTCTCCTCACCCACGAAGGGATGCGCCCCAGGATCAGGCACAAACCCGCCCGCCCCGGCGGCCCGGAACGACGTGCGCGAATAGGAGCCGGTATGCCCAGCCCCGGCGGCAAACATCGCCTCCAGGACCTGTTCCCTGAACTCGGGAGGAACGAACGTGACAACTTTGTACAACCGTTCCGACTCGTGAAGCTCAAGAATACGCAGATCAGTAAGGCCCATCCGACGCGTCACAAATGCGTTGAGACCGTCCTGCGCAGCGTCGAAGTTCGTGTGTACCGCCAGCAGAGCCATATTCATACGAATGGCAACCAAGAGCGCCGACTGCTGGATCGGGTCCAGTTTCTTGATCGCCCCGAAGATGGGGGGATGATGGGACAGAATGAGACTGGCGCCAACCCGGTCCGCTTCCTCGACCGTCTCGTGCGTGACATCCAGACAAAGGAGGACTCCGTGTACCTCATCGTCCATTGAACCGACGATCAGTCCAGCGTTGTCATACTCCTCCTGCAGCCGAAACGGGGCCACAGTATCGATAAGATCGTACAATTCCCGGATGCGCATTGCGCACCTCCCGTGTCAGCATGCTGCTTTCGACAAGAGTATACGCCACGAACGACCGAACCGACAGACAACCCACCAGGGAAGAAGACCCGGGACTAGCTTCCGGTTCCAGAAAGCCGGTCCCCAGTTGAACCCGCCTGCGCTGTTCTATCCGCTCGTACCATTCCGTATACCAGGGCTGCTTCCCCCGCAAGAGCCAGGAGATCGCCCGCACTGTACGCCGAACCCACGTCGCCGAGAAATGGCAGGACGATATAATCCCCCAGAAAATTGAGGTGTGTCAGGTCACTCATGAGAACAACGTTGGCCGCGGTGCCGTTCCTGAGCAGCTCCTCTGCGTGAGAGCCCTGTCCGGTGGCGACAAGTGCCTGGGGATCAGCCGGCATACGCCCGTGGTTTGCGCCAATGACAAGGACGTTGAGCATCAGCCCGGCCAGGAGGATCGGAACGCCAAAAACCCTGCGGTTTACCAGCAGAAACGCCAGGAGCATGAGCAGGCTCAGGACATAGATTCCTGGAAGCAGTGTGCCAAGCAGCGATTCCCCACGGGACGTAAAAATGAGCAGCTGAACCACGAACGCACCCACCCCGAGAGGGAGTGCCTTGAGGTCGAAGTTTTCGATGTAGCGCAGCCGTCCGCCGGTGAGCAGACTGGAAACCAGCGCAACACCCAGGACAGCCAGAACAAACATACTAGACCTGAACGCCCGCTGCGATGCTGACTCCGTCCGTCGAGTCGATCTGCACAGCAGAGGGAAAATTGGTCATGTCTCCTGTCTCAAGGTGTGCACGAACAAGCTTCGTGAATGTGATCACGAGATCTGGATCGAACTGTGCCCCGCGCTCCTGGTCCAGGATCTTCAGAGCTTCCGTGACCGTGAGGCTCTTGGCGCGGTAGGGTCGTACACTCACCATAGCATCGAACGAATCTGCAACAGCAAT
>DASVKR010000040.1:0-3133 GCA_036385275.1 Candidatus Cryosericum sp.
ACCTGGCTGCAAGACGGTCAGCTCCATGTTTCTCATGGTGATGCCCGACGGCAAGCTGCTGGGCTTTGGCGACTGTGCCATCATTCCTGACCCTACCGTCGACCAGCTGGCGGACGTCGCTATCGCTACTGCAAAGACGTACAAGACCCTGACAGGCATCGAGCCCGCTGTCGCGATGCTGTCCTTCAGTACCAAAGGCTCCGCAGAGCACGACACGGTCACGAAGGTCCGCGAGGCGACTGCACTGGCACACCAGAAGGCACCCGAGCTCCTGCTCGACGGCGAATTGCAGTTCGACGCCGCCTACGTGCCCTCCGTCGGTGAGCGCAAGGCTCCGGGCAGCCCGGTCGCAGGCAAGGCAAACGTCTTCATCTTCCCCGAGCTCAACGCCGCCAACATTGGCTACAAGCTGGTCCAGCGGCTGGCGGGCGCTCAGGCCATCGGGCCCATCTCACAGGGTCTTGCCAAGCCGGCCAACGACCTGTCCCGCGGCTGCTCGCCCGAGGACATCCGGGACGTCTGCTGCATCGCTCTGCTGAACGCGTAGTTGCAGGGACTGGCCCATACGACATAGAAATCTGGGGCGGCCGTGTGCTGCCCCTTTGTGACTTCGGAGGAATGAATGGAACAGAAGAAGCTCATCACCTACACAGCCGGTCACGCGCCAGTCAGAAAACAGCTTCTGCTGTTCTGGATCTTTTTCATCATCGGGGCGTTTACCATCGGCGGCGGGTACGCCATGATCCTGATGATGAAGCGCTACCTCGTTGAGCAATATCACTGGCTCAAGGATGAAGTGTTCTATGACATGCTGGGCATCAGCCAGGTCACGCCCGGCCCGATCGCTGTCAACATGGCCACATTTGTCGGCTACACGCAGGGCGGTGTCCTGGGGTCCGTCCTTGCCACACTGGGCGTCAGCATCCCGGCCGTGGCCGTCATCATCATCATCGCCGTCTTCTTCCCCGGCTTCAAGGACAACGTCTGGGTCCAGCGCTTCTTTGCCGGTGTCATCGTAGGCGTCGTCGCACAGATCGCCACCATTGTCCTCGACCTGGGGAAGCGACAGAAATGGACCATTGTCTCCATTGTCATATGCGCGACATCGCTGGGGATCCTGTTCTTCGTTCACCAGGTCAGCCCCATCTGGCTCATCCTGGGCGGCGGCCTGGTCGGCATCGCCGTCGAGGCGTTCAAACCGCATGGGACAGTGCCGGCTGCTGGGAAGAGTGCGTCATGATCAGCTTCCTTGCCTTGTTCGGCGTTTTCTTCAAGATTGGGATGTTCACGTTCGGTGGCGGACAGGCCATGATCCCGCTGCTGCAGAAAGACCTGGTCGTCAATCTGGCCTGGGTCCCAATGAAAGAGTTTCTGGACTTCGTCGCCATCAGCGAGATCACTCCCGGTCCTGTCGCCATCAACATGGCGACCTTTGTGGGGTACAAGCTGCGCGGTCTCACCGGCGCGCTGGTCACGTCGCTGGGTGTCATCCTGCCCTCGTTCATCATCATCTTCATCATCGCGACCGTCGCACACACGTTCCGTACAAACCGCTGGGTCTCTGCGTTTCTCGACGGCCTGCAACCCGTCGTACTGGCACTGCTCACCTATGCGGTCTACTCCATCGCCAGGGGCGGGATCCCCGCGTGGTGGGGATACGTCGCATCACTCGGCATTCTTTTGCTTATACTGAAATATGGGAAGAAACTCAACCTGTTCCTTGTGCTGCTTGCAGCCGGTGGACTCGGGCTCCTGATATTCAGGTAAAGGGGGAACTAGATGAAGAAGGCTATCGACAACTATCTCAACGAACACGAGAACGAGATGATGGTGGCGCTGTCCGGCGCCATTGCTATCCCGTCAGTCAAAGACCCGGCGACAGCCAACTCGCATGCGCCGTTTGGCAAGGAAATCGGCCACGCTCTCGAGTTCATGCTTAGGACCGCCGAAGGACGTCGGTTTACGGCCGAAAACATGGACAACTATGTCGGCCGCGTTCGCTGGGGCGGCGACGGGACACAATATGCCGTCCTGAGCCATGTCGACGTCGTACCAGAAGGAACGGGCTGGAGTGTTCCCCCGTTTGCCGGTACCGTCAAGGACGGCCGTCTCTATGGCCGAGGCTCCACCGACGACAAGGGACCCGCCATCGCCTCCATTTTTGCGCTGGCTGCCGCCCGTGCGGCGCTGCAAGCACAGCACATCGAGCCCAAGAACGCGATCATGCTCCTGTTTGGCACCGACGAAGAGACCGGAATGGCCGACTTTGACTACTACTTCAAGAAGTACGGCATCCCCGAGGCCGGATTCAGCCCGGATGGTGAGTTCCCTATCATCAACGGCGAGAAGGGTATCCTCAACCTGCAACTGGTCGGTCACGGCATGCATGGGGACATCCTGCGTCACGCCGAGGGTGGCACGCGTTCCAACATCGTACCGCAGCACGCCGAGGCAGTCCTGGTCGCCGATCATGACAAGCTGCAGCGCCTGCAAGGGTTGATCGAACGCCTGCCCAAGGACGAGTTCTCGGTATCGACGACGCTCGCAAACGGCGAGCTGAAGCTCGACGTGGAAGGCGTGCCGGCGCATGCGTCTACTCCCGAGAAGGGCCTCAACGCCATCGGCAAGCTGCTGCAGGTGTTGGACGCCGTACACTGTCTCGAAGACGACGAGTCCCTGCAGTTCCTTGCACGCGAGATCGGTACCGAGTGGACCGGACATCGTGTGGGCGTCGACTTTGCGGATGAAGTCTCGGGTGTCCTCACGCTCAACCTGGGCACTCTGCATATCGACCATGACAACAGCACCGCGGTCATCAACATCCGGTATCCTATCAAGGTCACAAGCAAACAGGTCACCGACCAATTCGTCGAGAAGTTGCTGGGGACCAAGATCGAGTTCACGGTTATGCATGACAGCCCGCCACACTACGTCGACCCCGATACGCCCCTTATCCAGACCCTCCAGAAGGCGTACACAGAGTACACGGGCACAGAAGCAAAGTGCTTTTCCATCGGTGGTGGCACATACGCGCGGCTCATCCCTGGCGCCGTGGCCTTTGGGCCACTGTTCCCCGGTCAGCCGATGACTGAGCACGCTCCCGACGAGTACATTGATGTCGAGTCCCTGCTCA
>DASVKR010000041.1:0-3359 GCA_036385275.1 Candidatus Cryosericum sp.
GGAGCGCGGTGGCGTGCCTTGGATGCGCACAGGAGGTAGAGCAGTGAGTAGCCCCGTTGGAAGGAAACCGGATCGCACTCGCATGACCCTGAGAGTTCTGACACTGGACGGGCTCATGATCGGGCTTAGCATCGTTTTGACACGTCTCATGTCACTAAATGTTCCCATCGGAGGGGTCATCGGGGCCAGGATAGGTCTCGGGCATCTCCCGATTGTGTTTACCGGCATCGTCGCAGGTCCGTTGAGTGGACTGCTTGTTGGGGCTGCCGCTGACTTGGTTGGTTTCGCCATCTGGCCTTCTGGGCCCCTCATCATCTGGCAGATAACGGCAATTTCGGCGCTCAACGGTGTCATCCCCTGGGTGTTTGTGAAGCTGGGATGGCCACGGTCGCGCACCGCGCGGATATGGATAGGGGTGAGCGTCACGCGCCTGGTGCTTAGTGTCGGCTGGTTGCCGCTGGTACTGCATGATCTCACGAAGCTGCCATACTGGCCCGTCGTGGCTGTCCAAGCCGCAGGCAGTGTCGTGATGATCCCGGCGACGGCGTTCTTTGTGGACGTGCTCGTGAAGGCCTACGAGCGTTCCGGATATGGGCGTCTTCCAGCGTAGACCTTCTGGCGGTCCGGAATTCGTATCGCGACCCGATCGGCCACGGGTTCCTCCTAATCAGTCGGTCACGACATCATTCCCTACCCTGACGGCTGAGCAGGTACCGTCGGTGGACGTGAACAACTTCACGTTCAGGTTCTGGGGCGAGGTGCGGGAGCCGGCCGAGATGACATGGCAGCAACTCATGGCCGTGAAGTATACGACCCTGACGGCCGATTTCCATTGTGTCACTGGATGGTCGATGCTGGAGACCGAGTGGGGTGGCGTGCTGGTACGGGACGCCCTGGAAGCGGCGCACGTCGAGTTGTCCACGTCGGCTCGATTCGTCATGGCTCACTGTATCACGGAGTTCACGACGAATCTTCCGCTCGAGGCCCTGCTCGCCGACGACACGATGCTCGTCTGGGAATGGAACAGGCTTCCCCTCGCGAGCGAGCACGGAGGACCCCTCCGGCTTCTTGTACCGTCGCTTTACGCCTGGAAGGACGCCAAGTGGATATCCGGCTTCGAGTTCCTGACGGAGGATCGGCCCGGGTTCTGGGAATCGCGTGGTTACCATATGCATGGGGACCCGTGGAAGGAAGAGCGCTACGGCTGAGAGCCATTCCTGCGACTTGACAGCAGGGTGATTCCCTGTAAAATAGCATGTTGGAAAAAGAAGCTGCGAGTGGGCCTCTAGCTCAGCTGGTTAGAGCGCGTCCCTGATAAGGACGAGGTCTCTGGTCCGAATCCAGAGAGGCCCACCATGTTGTAGTTCGTGTCTTCATACGTGGGGATGTGGCTCAGTTGGGAGAGCGCATGGTTTGCATCCATGAGGTCGCGGGTTCAAATCCCGCCATCTCCACCATCGAAAGGAGGAGGTGTTCCTTGTCGGGTCACAAGTACACTGATGTTCCCCTCTGGAAGAACGTGTCGCAGCAGGACTGGGACGATTGGCGCTGGCAGGTTGCCAACCGCATACAGACAGTCGAAGCGCTATGTCAGGTCATCCATCTCACCGATGAGCAGAAGGCTGGTGTTGTCAGCGCACTCTCCAGGTTCCGCATGGCTATCACACCCTACTACGCCATGCTCATCGACCAGAACAGTTCGGATGATCCCGTCTTCAACCAGTGCGTTCCCACAGCACTGGAACTGCAGTCTGCGCCAAGCGACCTGGATGATCCGCTCTACGAGGAGGTCGATTCCCCCGTCCATGGTCTGACGCATCGATACCCCGATCGCGTGCTCTTTCTCATTACGGACCAATGTGGCATGTATTGCCGTCACTGCACGCGCAGGCGTCTTGCAGGCATGACTGATGGACGGCGCTCCAGGAGCGAGGTCGATGCGGCAATCGGCTACATTCGTGAGCACGAGGAGGTACGGGACGTCCTCCTGTCCGGTGGTGACGCGCTGCTCGTCGACGACGAGTTCCTTGAGTACGTCATCAGTGAGGTCCGCAAGATTCAACACGTCGAAGTGATACGCATAGGCACGCGTGCGCCCGTGGTTCTTCCTCAGCGCATCACACCCGGACTCTGCGCCATGCTGCGCAAATACCATCCGCTGTGGCTCAACACGCAGTTCAACCACCCCGGGGAGGTGACGCCCGAGTCGTCCAAGGCTATTGCGATGCTGGTCGATGCGGGGATCCCGGTTGGCAACCAGACCGTCCTCCTCAAGGGGGTCAACGATTGTCCCTATATCATGAAAGAACTCGTTCAGAAGCTCGTGGCTATTCGTGTGAGACCTTACTACATTTACCAGTGCGATCTGACCAGCGGCATCAGTCACTTCCGTACCTCGGTCTATAAAGGCGTCGAGATCATGGAGTTCCTGCGCGGTCACACAAGCGGCTTCTCTGTGCCGCAGTTCGTCGTCGATGCGCCGCACGGCGGTGGCAAGATCCCGGTCAGTCCCAACTACATTCTCTCCATGTCTCCCGATCGCATCGTGCTTCGAAACTACGAGGGCGTCATCGTGTCGTACCCCGAGCCCGAAGACACCAGGAGCCATTGTCCGGAGCCGTGTGTCATCTGTGACACACAGAAGCGCAAGGTGCCGCCGGAGGGCATCGCCAAGATATTCACGCAGGACGCCTACGACCTGACACCACCAGGCACGTTACGCGAAAAGCGTCGTGAGCATCATCCATAGGAGTGATGGCAATGGCCAAGAAAGATTATATCGACCTCAAGACCGCGATCCCGGGACCCAAGGGCTTGGAATGGTATGCGCGTGACCGCGCCGCCATCTCGCCTTCGTACGTTCGCCCATATGTCCTCGTGGCCGACCATGCTGAGGGCCTGGAGGTCGTGGACGTCGACGGCAACACGTATCTGGACTTCACGGCCGGAGTCGCCGTCAACAGTACCGGTCATCGTCATCCCGAAGTTATCAGGGTCATCAAGGAGCAGGCGGACAAGCTGGTGCACATGTCCGGAACGGACTTCTTCTACCCGATTCAGATTGTGCTCGCAGAGAAGATCAAGGAAATCGTGCCTGGCCCGACCGAGAAACTGGTCTGGTACGGGAACTCTGGAGCCGAGGCTGTCGAGGCCGGCCTGAAGCTTGCACGCTGGCACTCGAAGCGCCCGCTGGCGCTTGCGTTCTTTGGTGGCTTTCACGGCCGCACCTACGGCGCTGTGACGCTGTCGGGTTCAAAGGCAAAGCACCGTGAAGGGTTCTCGCCCATGCTTCAGGGCGTGATTCATGTTCCATATGCCTACTGCTACCGGTGCCCGCTTGGTCTCGAATCGGAGACATG
>DASVKR010000042.1:0-6774 GCA_036385275.1 Candidatus Cryosericum sp.
GGCAGGCGCACATAACCGTCTCGGTCAAGTACCACCCGTTGAAATGTGCTGCTTGAGTCACGTGCGTCGATAATGGTGACGGCTTCCAGATAACAAAAAGGATGCGTGGCGTGACGCAAGTGGGTGTAAGTGTGGTAGAAACAACAGAACCCCAAGGAGAGAATTCTCTCCTTGGGGTTCTGCAGTAAGCAGGCAACGTCAACGCCGAAAGATTCAATTCTGGCTCCCCGAGTAGGACTCGAACCTACAACCCCCGGATTAACAGTCCAGTGCTACCACCGTTGAGCTATCGGGGAACGCAGTAATAATTGTAGTGTTGACACCTCGTATGTCAAGATGTCGACTGTCAATCAGGACTGAGACGGCGACCGTCTTCGATTCGACGACGTGCGGTGACGGATGACATTGCCATCGTTGTGCATGTCCTCCTCGCTCATCCCATTTTCTTTGGCAATCATCTCCTTCAACTTGCGCTTGGCTTTGGCCTCAATCTGGCGGATACGTTCACGCGTGACCTGGAACATCGTGCCAACTTCTTCCAGGGTGTGCTCGTATTCACCCTGAAGGCCCTCTCTGTAGATGAGGATCTTCTTCTCGCGTTCCGGGAGTGTCTCGAGGATGCGCTCCAGCTGTTCTTTGTAGTACTTGTTGAAGGTTTCCTTCTCAGGAGAGGGACTCTTCTCATCCTCAATGAAGTTCTCCAGACGGCTCTCTTCCTCATCTCCGACGGTGTTCTCGAGAGACAGTGGCTGTTGCCCGAGGCGCAGGTAACGTATGATCTTCTTGACGGGGATGCCCATGGCGGTGGCGAGCTCTTCTTTGGTTGGTTCTCGCCCGTGTTCCTGTAGGAAACCCTTCTTGATCTTGTCGATCTTGTTGAGGTTCTCGACCATATGTACAGGAACCCGGATCAGGCGTGACTGGTCAGCCAGTGCACGTGTCATCGACTGCCGAATCCACCACGTGGCGTATGTGGAGAATCGGAATCCGCGCTTGTAGTCGAACTTCTCGACAGCCCTGATAAGGCCGAGATTGCCTTCTTCGACCAAGTCAAGGAAGGACAAGCCGCGACCCGTGTATTTCTTTGCGATACTGACGACCAGACGAAGGTTGGCTTCAATAAGCTGGCGCCGCGCCTCCATGTCGCCCTGCATGACGCTTTTGCCCAGTGACTTCTCCTGATCCGGTGTCAGCAGTGCCACACGGCCAATATCACTCAGATAGGATTGAATCGGGTTCTGTTCCTCCTGAGTCGTCACGCGGATGATGGAGGGGATGGAAGGTGCTGCAATGGTCTTCTTGGCTGTGGATTTGACGAAGCGGGGAGTACCGAAGACGATTCCCTCGAAGTCCATCCGCTCATAGAAGACATCGAGTTCGTCGACGGAGAGGTCGTGTTTTTCCAGCGCATTCATGACCGCCTCGTAGTCCAGGACGCCCTCTCGACGGGCGCTGTCTAGCAGCTTGAGCAGCTCACGCTTCTTGGGGAGCGACGGTTCTGCGGCAGGGCCTTCTTCGTGCGAGCCTTCCTGTTCCTCTTCCAGATCCAGGTTGGCTTCATGCCCTTGCTCATCGATCGGGTTTTTCTCCTTCTTCGGGACCTTGGTTTTGGGAATGCGCCTCACGCGAGGAGTGGCCTGGGCGGTTTCCTCCACGACAGCGGTCACCGGGCTCTTCTGGGACGGCTTGACGCGCTTTGCCTTGGTGACCGTCTTGGGCAGGGCGACTGTCTCTGTCAGTTTCTTGTGCGGGGTTTGTACTGCCTTGGCCGGATGAGCCTCTTCCCGAACCACGGTCTTGTGTACTGCCTTGGCCGGATGAGCCTCTTCCCGAACCACGGTCTTGTGTACTGCCTTGGCCGGATGAGCCTCTTCCCGAACCACGGTCTTGCGTACCGCCTTCTTCCTGTCTGCCATCATCCACCCCTTTCATGGGCTACCGAGCCATCTCCCGGTGTCACGGCAGACGACCCCGATCGCAGCCTGCTGGCTGCATCTCTTACTCCTTGATCGCTTAACTTGTGTTCTTCGAGACTCCATCGACCAACCAGAGCCGCAGCTTCCGGTCCGAGTTGTGCAACCAGCAAGGGCACCAGAGCTGTTTCCCCAGAGGTTTCGCGGCGCAGTACGCTGAGAATCTCCTGGCAGGCTTCATCCTGCAATGACAGTCCATCAAGGAGTGGCGAGAGCTCGGAAAGCTTGTCGAGATTGTGTATCAGGCCATGGACGACCTCCTGCTCAAGCACGGATCGCGTACTCTGCAGGGACCCCCCTGTGGGAATTCTCGAGTGTCCCAGGCTCTTGCGCGAGAGTCTCCACGGATCGGCGACCGCAGGCTGTTCGACGCGTGTGCGGCCCTTGTGATAGATTGCGAGAACCTCTTCCTCACGAACATCGACCCGGCGCGCAATCTGGGTAAGAAGCTGAGTTCTGAGCAGTGAGTCCTGCATGTCGTCCACGGACTCCATCATCTCCTGCACAAATGCCCTTTGACCGCTTACCGAGTTCATGTCCCTGCCCACGACGGCAGCGTCGAGCAGATAATCGCCCACGGATATTGCCTTGTCCAGGGCGGTCTGGTACCGAGCATGTCCCCCAGGTTCGCGCAGCAGCTCATCTGGGTCCTTTGCCCCCTCGATCCTGACCACGGCCACGTCCAGCCCGGTTCGGTCGGCTACGGAGAGTGCAAGTCGAGCGGCACGCTGGCCGGCTTCGTCACTGTCGAAATTGAGTAGAACGCGAGAGGCGCTCCGTCTCAGCAGAGTACCCTGTTCCTCTGTGAATGCCGTGCCAAGCGAGGCGACGGTGTTGGTGAAGCCTGCGGCGTGGAGAGCGATAGCGTCCATGTACCCCTCGACGACGACAGCCGTCCCGGTTTCACGTATGGACGCCTCAGCCAGAGGGAGCGCGTAAAGCGTCCTTCTCTTGGCGAACAGCGGAGTCTCGGGGCTGTTCGTGTACTTGGGCATCGACCCGTTGATGGCTCGTCCACCAAATGCGATGATATTGCCGATGCTGTCCCAGATTGGGAACATCAGTCGGTGGGCAAATGGCGAGAACGAGTGTCCTTCATGCCGTTGGACGATGCCGGTGCGTGCGAGGCTATCCTCATCAATCCCGTGTTCCGCACACCACTTGACGAGGCTGTCCGTGTTGCGGGGACAGTAGCCCAGAGAGAAGCGCTTCACTGTCTCAGAACTGAGTCCGCGACTTCTGACGTATTCCTGACACTCACCTGCTTGATTGCTGTGCAACGCAGCAGAAAATGCGGTCGCGACGAGCTTGAGCGTTTGCAGGAGCTCCTGACGCTCCCGCGACGCCGCTGTAGACATATGCCATGGCGGCAGCTCGACATGGAACTCCTTGGACACGATCTCGATTGCTTCTGGAAGCGACACGTTGTGCACCTTGCGCACAAACGTCAGCATGTCTCCGGAAGCCTTGCAGCCAAAACAGTAGAACATGTTCTTGTCGGGACTGACTGTGAATGATGGCGTCTTCTCATGGTGAAAAGGGCAGAGGCCCACATAGTTGCGACCCTGTTTGCGCAGTTTGACGTAGTGGTTTATGACGTCAAGAATGCCAATTTTTGTACCTATGTCGGCGATGTAATCTTTGTATTCCATGTGTGAGTGGCTACCACCTAGGTATACGAGAGAGGAGGCCGGAATCGTTCCCGGCCTCCTCACGGAAGTACCGCGATCGGCGCTTTCGGGCTTCCTAGACGTAGATGTGTGGCATCACCAGGTCTGTTGCCACCTTGAGGGCCATTCGGTCCGTCATCGAGGCAATATAGTCCGTCACGATCCGTGCCGTGCCCTGGAGGTCTCCACGGAACATAGAAACCGGATCACTTGACTCGCAGGTCACGGGGTGCTCTCGCAGATAGGGCTCCATACGCCTCACGTCCTCCATGCAGAAGTCGAAAATGCGGGATAACAGGTCACGTGCCTTTCCTTCTTCCCGCTTTGGTTCCGAATGCATGTATACCCTGTCCTTCAGGAAGAGCATTAGATTATCCATGGCCTCCTGTATGGGTTGGCTCATGGCGATCTCTCCTGCGGTGGAGCTGGATCGGATGATGTCCAGCACCATCGTATCGAGGCGTTGCGAGTAGAAGCTGCCCAGTGCCTCCAGTGTCATTGCCGGGACGTCGGTTACATCGATGATCCCTGCGTGTATGGCGTCATCGAGGTCGTGGTTGACATAGGCGACTCTGTCACAGAGTCGCACGATCTGTCCCTCCAGAGTCTGTGGACTCTGCAAGTCCTCGAGCTTGCTCATTTCTTCAAACCCCTTGCTGTGAGAGGCAATGCCATTGCGGGTCTCATAGGTGAGATTGAGTCCAAAGAGCACGTCACTGTGTCCACGCTCACGACGCTCCAGGGTGTCGACCACACGGAGGCTCTGTAGTGCGTGCTCGAATCCAAAACTGGCGTCAATACTCTTTAACTTCGCGTCCAGGACTGCTTCTCCCGTGTGTCCGAATGGCGCATGACCAAGGTCATGTCCCAGTGCAATCGCTTCGACGAGGTCCTCATTGAGACCGAGAGCGTCACACACTGAGCGCGACAGCTGAGCGACCTCGAGGGTATGCGTGAGCCTCGTGCGTATCTCGTCGCCCTTGGGTGCCATGAACACCTGTGTCTTGTACTGGAGCCTGCGGAACGCCCTCGAGTGAATGATGCGATCGCGGTCTTTCTGGAATGGGGATCGGATGCCGTCATCGCTTTCGGGCAAGACTCGCCCCTTGCTGGCAATGCCAAAGGCCGCTCCCTGAGAGAGCAGCCTTCCTTCCCTATCCCTATAGTTCGTGATAGGTAGCATGTATGAGAACTCTGTGCTAACTGGCGGTCGGCCTGTTCTTGATGACGGCCTGCGCAGCTGCAAGGCGCGCAATGGGGACGCGTGGAGCCGAGCAGGAGACGTAGTCGAGACCCGACAGGTGGCAGAACTCGATGGAATCAGGCTCGCCCCCCTGTTCCCCGCAGATACCGATCTCGATCCTGGGGTTCGTTTTGCGACCGAGGACGACTGCGATGCGGATAAGCTTGCCCACGCCCTTTTGGTCAATGGTCTGGAATGGGTCGACGTCCAGGACCTTCGACTCGAGGTAGGTCGGCAGGAATGTGCCTGCGGCATCGTCACGGCTATAGGCATACGTCGTCTGGGTGAGGTCGTTAGTGCCAAAGCTGAAGAACTCGGCATACTCGGCGATCTCGTCTGCGGTCAGGCATGCGCGGGGCACTTCAACCATGGTGCCGATCTTCACGGCAACCGTGATCCCCTCGCGCTCGAATACCTTGTCGAGCTCTTCCTGAACCAGTGGTTTGAGTACCTTGATCTCGTTGACGTGGCCCACCAGGGGAAGCATGATCTCGGGCATCGGGTGCAATCCTCGCTTGACCAGTGTGGCAGTTGCCTCGGCGATCGCACGGACCTGCAGCTGGTAAATGTCGGGGTACACGATTCCAACGCGGCAGCCGCGGAACCCGATCATCGGGTTGAACTCTTTCAACTCGTTGTACCGCTTCATGACCTTCTTCAGATACGCGATGCGCGCTTCGTCGTGAGCCGCGTCTGCCCCGGCCATTTCCTCGGTGAGTCTGTCTAGCTGGGGAAGGAACTCGTGGAGAGGCGGGTCCAGCAGGCGGATGATAACCGGGAAACCGTCCATGGCCTCAAGGATTTTCTCAAAATCGTTGCGCTGCATCGGAAGCAGTTTCTCGAGAGCAGCGGTGCGCTCCTCGAGCGAACCGGCAATAACCATCTCCTGCATGAGGGGAAGGCGATCGGGATCGTTGAACATACGCTCGGTACGGCACAGTCCTATACCCTCTGCACCAAAAGCGCGTGCCTTGTGGGCATTCGCGGGCGTGTCTGCATTGGCACGCACGCCGAGACGGCGAATGCCGTCTGCATAGCCAAGCAGGGTCGCAAGTTCGGCTGTCTGCTCGGCATCCACCATGGGGGCCTGACCAAGGATGACTTCGCCAGTCGTGCCGTTCACCGTGATGACGTCGCCTTCGTGGACGGTTACGCCATTTGCCACGAAGGTTTTTTCGGCGTTGTTGAGTTTTATCTGATCAGCGCCAACCACGCATGGCTTGCCGAGACCACGTGCCACAAGCGCTGCATGAGCCGAGGCGCCACCACGCGTCGTCAGTGTCGCCTGAGCCTTGGAGATACCATCGATGTCCTCCGGAGACGTGTCCTGACGAACAAGAACAACCCTCTCTCCATCCTCTCCAAGCTCGGCGGCCTTCTTTGACTCGAAGATGACTTTTCCATACCCGGCCCCCGGGGAAGCAGGAATTGCCCTGGCAATGACCTGAACCTTGGCCTGTGGGTCTACCTGTGGATGCAGCAGGGTGTCGAGCTGCGTGGGAGTCACCCGCATCACAGCCTCTTCCTTTGTGAGGAGACCCTCGACGACCATGTCGACTGCGACCTTGACGGCTGCGACCGGGCTCCGTTTGGCATTGCGGGTCTGCAGCATGAACAGCTTGCCACGTTCGACCGTGAACTCCATGTCCTGCATGTCACGATAGTGCTTCTCGAGAAGAAGTGATACTTCGACGAGGCGCTTGTACGTTTCGGGTATCTCGGTCTCCATTTCGTCGATGTTCTTTGGCGTGCGAATGCCGGCGACGACGTCTTCGCCCTGGGCGTTGACAAGATATTCGCCCGAGAAGCGCTTGGCTCCGGTGGAATTGTCACGGGTGAAACAGACGCCCGTTGCCGAGTCGTTGCCCATGTTGCCGAAGACCATGGA
>DASVKR010000043.1:0-10064 GCA_036385275.1 Candidatus Cryosericum sp.
GTGCCGTCGGCAACAATGACCATGCCGGCGTGGATAGAGTAACCGATCCCAACGCCGCCGCCGTGATGCACGGAGACCCAGGTAGCCCCTCCGATCGTATTGAGGAGAGCGTTGAGGATGGGCCAGTCGGCGATGGCGTCGCTGCCGTCCATCATCTTCTCGGTCTCACGGTTGGGTGAGGCGACAGAGCCACAGTCGAGATGGTCGCGTCCGATGACGATGGGCGCTGAGATCTTGCCGGATTTCACGAGGTCGTTGATGATGAGGCCAAACCGCTCACGCTCACCATATCCCAGCCAGCAGATACGGGCAGGAAGCCCCTGGAACTGGACTTGGTCGTGCGCCATCTGGATCCACTTCACCAGGTGCTGATCATAGGCGAACTCCTTGAGGATGACCTCGTCGGTCGTCCAGATATCCTTCGGGTCCCCTGAGAGTGCTGCCCAGCGGAAGGGACCCTTGCCTTCCTCGAACAAGGGACGGATGTACTTCGGGACGAAGCCGTCGAACTTGAACGCGTCCTCGTACCCGTTTGCCAAGGCCTGACCACGGATGTTGTTGCCATAGTCGAAAACGACGGCGCCACGTTCCTGCAGGCCGACCATCGCCTTGCAGTGGACGGTGATGGCGTCCAGCGCGCGCCTCTCGTACTCGGCGGGGTTGCTCGCGCGCAGAGCGTATGCCTCTTCCAGCGGCATGCCGTTGGGGACGTATCCATTCAGCGTGTCGTGAGCAGACGTCTGGTCGGTGACGACGTCTGGGATGATGCCACGGCGCAACAGTTCGGGGAACACATCAGCCGCGTTGGCGACGAGTCCGATGGACAATGGGTGCTTCTCTGCGACGGCTTTCTGGACCATCAGCAGCGCCTCGTCCAGGTCGGTCACCATCGTATCTATGAACTTGGCGTCAAGACGTTTCTGGATTCGAGCGGGGTCACACTCGACAATCAGTCCAACGCCCCCGTTCATGGTGATGGCCAGAGGCTGTGCGCCGCTCATGCCACCGCATCCACCCGTGAGGACGAACCGTCCACTCAGGTCTTCCCAGCCGGCCTGCCGGGCGGCAGCGGCCAGCGTCTCATAGGTACCCTGCAGGATGCCCTGAGCCCCGATGTAAATCCAGGAACCAGCGGTCATCTGGCCATACATGATCAGTCCCTTGTCTTCCAGCTTGTGGAATTCGTCCCAGGTGGCCCAGTGTGGGACCAGCATCGAATTGCTGATGATGACACGTGGCGCGTCGATGTGCGTCTTCCAGACGGCGACAGGCTTGCCCGATTGTACGACCAGCGTATCGTCGACATCCATGCTCTGGAGTGTCGCGATGATGTCGGCGTAGGCCTGCCAGTTGCGAGCAGCCTTGCCCTTGCCACCGTAGACGATCAGGTCTTCGGGTCGCTCTGCGACCTCTGGATCCAGGTTGTTCATCAGCATGCGCATGGGAGCTTCCAGTTGCCAGCTCTTGCATGTGAGGGTCGTTCCGTGTGGTGCGTGTATCGGTTCCATGTTCTTCCTCCTGTCAGACCGCATTGCTACGAATCAGATTTTGTACTGCGTTGATGTCCTCGATGAACATGCGGTCGCCATCCATGGGTGGAACGCACGTTCTGAGCTGTGCGAAGAGCTTGCTGGTCGCGAGACCGAGCTTGTCCTCGCCACCAAGGATGTCGACAGCCTGATAGGCGGCCAGCAGTTCGATGGCGACCACGGTGGCCACGTTGTCCGCAATCGAACGGGCTTTGCGCGCAGCGATGGTGCCCATGCTCACGTGGTCCTCCTGGTCGGCGGATACAGGGATACTGTCCACAGAAGCTGGATGTGCCAGTATCTTGTTCTCAGAAACCAGAGCGGCCTGCGTATACTGGGCCATCATGAGGCCGGAGTTGAGGCCTGCATCGCGCGTCAGGAACGCCGGCAATCCCCGGTTGAGGGCGGGGTTCAGCAACCGGTTGGTGCGCCGTTCGCTGATGCTTGCCAGCTCTGATAGCGCAATGCCAAGATAGTCCATAGCCAACGCCACGGGTTCGCCGTGGAAGTTTCCGCCCGACAGGACGTCTCCGTCAGCAGGGAACAGGAGGGGATTGTCTGTGACCGCATTGAGCTCATTGAGCAACACGTTTTCCACGAAGTCGACGGTATCGGAGACGGCGCCATGGACCTGTGGCATACAGCGGATGCTGTAGGCGTCCTGAACCTCGTCACACGTGCCGACGAGCTTGCTGCCTGCAAGGTAGCTCAGAATATCCCTGGCAACAGCGCCCTGTCCGGCGTGCCGGCGCAGATCGTGGATGCGTTCGTCGAAAGGTTCGAGACGGGCGCGGAGTGCTTCCATGGTCATGGCGGCTGCCAGGTTGGCGCTACGAAGAAGCGCACGTGCGTCCGAGAAGACGAGAGCGGCTACGCCGGTCATGACGGCGGTGCCATTGATAAGGGCAAGGCCTTCTTTGGCTTCCAGGACGACCGGCTTGGCTCCGATGGCGTCGAGGATCGCCTGACCCTGGAAAATCTCGTCATGCACTTTCGCCGTTCCCCTCCCGATGAGCACGAGCGCTAGCGAGGCAAGAGGAGCCAGGTCACCAGATGCGCCGAGAGACCCCTGTGATGGGATCATGGGGTATACATGCTTATTGAGCAGTTCAAGCAGGAGTTGCTCTACCTCGAGACGAACACCCGAATGTCCGCTGGCCAGCGTATTGGCACGTACGAGTATTGTTGCCCGCGCCTCGTCCTCGGTGAAACAGCGGCCGACACCGACAGCGTGTGACAGGATGAGATTCTCCTGAAGCTTGCCCAAATCCTGGGGACCGATACGTGCGTTGCACAGAGAGCCAAATCCCGTGTTGATGCCATAGACAGGGGCTTCATCCTGTACGATCTGCCGGACAAATGAAGAGGCAACGCCGATCTGTTCCACGGCTTCCTTGCCGAGTTCGACGACGGCACCCTGGCGGGCGACACGGACGACTTCGCTGGAGGTCAGGCTGGAACCGGTAAGTCGGATGTTCATCTGTTCATCTCCTCGATAGTTGTTGCGAGTTCACTGAGTGAGTCAATCGCGATGGTTTCTGCAGGCAACGACTCCTGGTGTCCAAAGAGAATGGACTGGAGGCCGGCCGTGCGGGCTCCCTTGTAGTCCATGCGGTATGAGTCCCCCACATGGACGATCTCCTCCGGCTTCAGTTCATTGGTGTCAACCAGTAGTTCCCAGATACCTTTGTCGGGTTTCAGATACAGGACTTCGTCCGAGAAGATGAAATGCGTGAATGGCATGCGGATGTTCAGCATGTCCAGTATTTTCAACAGAACCTGTCCAGGCGTTTTTCCCGTGTTGGACGTCAAGGAGAGAAGGTAGTGCTGGGCCAAATCTGCAAGCAACTGTGGGGCGTCTGGCTCGACGAGAGCAGGCATCAGCTCGAAGATCGCCGCCTCATATCGCGGCCGGACGGCATCGACCAGCTCCCTGGAAGGGTATACGCTGGCCTGCGTCAGAACAAAACCAATCTGGCTGGAGGTCGTCAGAGTCCAGTCGCGCATCTCACGGACATCCCTGCGTAAGACGTCGATGCGACGAAGACTCTCGTAGAGCCCATCCTCGGAAACGACCACGCTGTGTTCGCCAAGGACTTCACGAATGGCCTGAGCCCGGATGCGGTCGCGTAGAGCCTCATCCTGATCATGGTCTCGAATAAGCGTTTTCCACAAGTCCAGGCTTATCGCACGTATCACGTCTTCTCCTCCATCTCTTGCACATTTAGTATACGGCAAAGAGAGCGGGTTGTCACCCGTCGCATTGCACATCCTGAATCATCGTGAATGGAGGAGGAGGTAGCTGTGTTGCCTGATGATCGAGTACAAGCGAGATGCCGGTGCCAACCTGATATGGAGAACTGTTCTTGTCTAGTCCCTACAGGTTTCTAATTCTTGAGAAATATTTGTCAGTAATTTTCTGGTTATACTCTTCGACTTCTTTGGAATTTGCCATAAAGGAGCCATTAAAATATACATCTGGTTTTACGCCTTGCTTCAGCAAGTTTTCGACTGTCTGTACAATGAGTGAATGAGCTATGAATGATCCAGCAACCGTTGAAACGGCGCCAACCTTCATTGGCAAATCTTCAAAAGATACGGCAGCATCCCCAATGGGGCAGCAATTGTCAATCGCTACATCTGCAACATCTTTTAGTTTCTTGCCTGACGTATGTAGTGTTTTAAGATGAGTTGCATAATCGAAAGAAGTAATAGAAATGACTTTAACTCCTCTTTTCGAAGCTTCAATCGCAACATCTATTGGAACGATATTATTGCCAGAATTGGAAATCACAATCAAAATATCCGGCGGATTAAGTCGATGATACTCAACAATTAGTTTGCCCGCCCCTTCCAACTTCTCCATATATTCGCTCTTTGTTATCTCGGCATGTCCTGTCATGCTGGGCTCCAATATTGCATGTATGTTGGATAATGTGGATCCACGCCAAAAGATGTCTTCAGCAACAAGATGCGAATGACCGGTACCGAATGCATGAATGATTCCACCATTTTTTGTACAATCCGCCATAAGATCAGCAGCCTTTTGGATGTTTTCGCTCTGCGTACTTTCAATTCGGTTAAGAATCTCAATTATTGACGAGAAGTATTTTTGCATAGCCAATTCCATATACTTACCTCCCCATAGTTTTTGTGTTTCCTTTTTCGAAATCCATCGCCTCTTTCCAAAAGGATAATTTGCTCCTCTTAAATTTATAGTTTAATCCCTTTTTGCAATACCTTGTGCGACGGTAGGTTCGGAGAAATGACAACGTTGACAGAGGTCAGGAACTCATATACTGGAGCTTGCCAAGGTACGAGACGACCGGTCTGCATCACTGGACCGCTTGTCTGGCATTAGAAGTGCGGTCCGTCCTCAGAAGCGGATGCAACCGGTGGCCGAGTGGGAGTCCCCTGTGACTCACCGCAGGCGGCCGGACCAAAAACTCAATGAGATGGAGGAACCAGAATGTTCAGGACAGAATCTTGGAACCGGATCGAAAGGCATGTTGACCCGACGGCAAGTTGCAGGCCGGCAGGTAGAAGATGGATCATATCGCTTGTGCTTGCAGTCATCATGGTATCGATGCTGGTTACCGTTCCCGCCAGACAGGCCGGCAGTGTCGCCTCGGCTGCCTCGACGCGTCGTATTTCCCTGAATATCCGTGCTGGTCAGTCCACGTTCGTTGTCACTATAGACTCAAAGCGCGTTGCAGGGAGCTTCCCCAGGGGGTTTGTTCCAGTCGAGCTCGGTGCCAGCCTTGCCTTCCCAATGCGTGTTCTCATCGAGGCGGCAGGCGGCGTGGTGCGGTTCGAGCGGTCGCAGAACACCGCGTACTTTGCGCTGGGACCAGTTGCGGGCGCGTACGAGTTTGGCAGCAGGACATTTGTTGACGGCTCTTATAACACGTCGGTCCGGAAGGACCTGGTCCGTGTCTCCGGCAAGACCGGGACCTTGTATCTGTCGGATGAGATTCTCAAGGGCTTGGTGATCGCGTCCGGCGGGACGATGACATTGTCTGTCAGCAATGGACTCACGTCGATCGTCCTCCAGATCCCATCTGTCATGAAAGATGTCCTCGGCTATGAACATGACACGTTCCCTGTGAAGTCCGGGAAGATGCGGCTTGTGACTCTGGCGCCGAACCTTGCAGAGAACTGCTTTGCCCTTGGTCAGGGTAGCAACATCATTGCTACGTCCGAGTATACGGATTACCCTGAGGAGGCCAAGAAGATACCGACCGTCGGTGCATTCAGCAACCCATCACTGGAGAAGCTGCTGGTCCTGTCACCTGACCTCATCCTGGTGACAAACGGTACGCCGCTTGCAGTCGTGGAACGCCTCCACAAGATGGGGCGTCAGGTGTACGCCGACGATCCCAAGTCTCTATCAGGTATCGTAGATGCCATCCG
Source organism: Candidatus Cryosericum sp. (assembly GCA_036385275.1). Lineage (GTDB taxonomy): Bacteria > Caldisericota > Caldisericia > Cryosericales > Cryosericaceae > Cryosericum. Next base: position 5,943 of record DASVKR010000043.1, read on the forward strand.
TTCGCTGTCAGTAGTGCTTGGAGTCACGGACCGGGGGTTCGAGGTGGCGCTCTCCATGCACCGATCCATCGCACGCGTGGCCGAGACAGCGAAGAAGCTGACTCGCAAGCCGGCTGTGTACATCGAGATCTGGAACAGCCCGCTGACGAGTGCCGGGAAGGGGACATTTGTCTCAGACCTTATCTCAATCGCCGGCGGATCCAACATCGCCGATGAGGCGAATACTCCATGGCCCGTGTTGTCCGAGGAATACGTCATCAGCCACAACCCGGACGTCATTGTCGTGGCATCCGGCTTGAGAGTTGGAGACGTCTTGGGAAGGGCGGCGTTCGCTACTGTCAACGCCGTGAAGCAGGGGCACATCTATGACATGGTGGGTGACTACATCTTCCGCCCATCTCCCCGTATCATCAAGGGTCTCGAAATGATCGCAGACTATGTCCAGCGTGCTTCCCATCCCTGACGCCGGGGTCCGACGGCACGATGCAGCTGTGCTTGCGGGCACAGCCACGGTCCTGCTGGTCGTCACGGGTATCAGCGTGTTTTTTGGCAGTGCGGGTCTGACGCCTTTCCAAGTACTGCATGGACTGCGTTTCATGATCAGGGGCGTGCCCATGGAGACACCGGAAGGCCAGATCGTCATGTTGAGACTCCTTCGCATCGGGCTGGGTGTTCTGGTCGGGGCGTCGCTGGGGCTGTCGGGTTTTCTCCTGCAAACGGCTTTTCGGAATCCGCTTGCTGACAGCTACCTCCTCGGCGTTTCAGGAGGGGCACAGCTGGCAGTCACGCTCGTTGCTCTTTTCGGTCTTGCCGGGACGGTTGCTTCCGTCCCCGTCATGATCGCCGCGCCGCTGGCTGGAGGCCTCCTCGTTCTGGCGATGCTCCTCGTCATCAGCAGGCGCATCGGTCACGACCTGCTGGCCTTCCTGCTGTCGGGACTTGCTCTCTCCTACATGCTGAATGCCCTGTACTCGATCCTCGTCTCGACACGGCCCGACATTCTCTCTAACACTATCTTCTGGTCCTGGATGGGACTCAACAGGGCGTCCGGAACGGGGATGGCGGTGGTGGCCGGGGGGCTGATCGTGGCTGTACCGGTCGTCATGAGCCTGATGCGTCCTCTTCGATCGTATCTGGTAGGCGACGACTTTGCGCAGAACTTGGGCGTCAACCTGAGAACAACCAGGATTTCACTGCTGGTTATCAGCGTTATTCTTGCTGCCACCGATGTTGCCGCCTCGGGAGTCGTGGGATTCGCTGGGTTGTTCTCTCCGCACCTGGCACGCCTGTTGACACGTCGCACAGACCGCACGTTTGTCGTCCTGACCATGCTGATGGGTGCGACCGTCGTGGTTGTGGGGGATCTCATAGCCCGTTCAGTGAGCGTGTCTGAGGTGCCTTTGAACACGGTACTGTCACTCTTTGGGGCGCCATATCTCATCTGGTTGTCGATCAAGTCGAGGAGGGTGATGTGATCCCCGCTATCCTTGAACTCAGCGACGTCGCGGTCGGGTATGTTCGGGGGGAACCTGTTCTCATGAACGTGACGATCAGCATTCACCCGGGAGAGGCCGTTGCGCTGGTCGGCCGCAACGGGACAGGGAAGTCGACGCTCCTTCGGACGATGCGGGGGTTCCTGCTGCCCTTCGATGGCCAGGTCATGCTGAAGGGGCACCCGTTGCAGTCCATGAGCCCGCAGACCCTTGGGGCGACCGTTGGGTTCCTGTCGCCCGGGATACCTCAGGCGCACATCCTGGTGGATGAGGTCATCGAGCTCAGTTCCCTTGGACGCTTGAAATCCATGAAACAGCTCGAAGCCTCAGATCACCCTGACGTGTTCACAGAGGTCAGCGGATTTGGTGCACGCTTTCTGGACGAGATGTCTTCAGGACAACAGCGCAAGATTATGCTTCTGGCTCTTGTGGCGCAGTGGACGGATGTCCTCCTGATGGATGAGCCCGAACTGCACCTCGACCTCCCCAGCCTGCGCGAACTCCACGGCCTGATATCCTGGGCTACCAAGAAGGGCAAGTCGGTGGTGCTGTCCACGCACAATCTAGAGACCATACGCGTCCTGCCGGATCGGTTGTACGTTGTAGGCGACAAGACCGTGCGCGAGGCGCCCCGGACCGAGGAGACTGTGCAGGCGCTGCTGGAAGGGAATGAGTCGATTTGACGCGCGGGAAGTTTGCTCTTAGACTTGACTTAACTGAGAGAAACAAGCCGCGAACAATGGGCCGTTCGCAATGGTTGAGCTGGACGTCATGTCGTTCATACAGGAGGCTCGAGGTGAGGAAGCTGCTGGTAGCAGGATGCGTCCTGATGATCGTCGCAGTTGCGGCGGCTGGTTGTCGTGTGGTCTCTCCGCCCCAGGTGGACGCGAAGGTGTTCCTTGTCAGAACGTCATCGCCAGAGGTCGAGGTTGTCGCGGTGCCAAGGCGTGTCTCTGCCGAGATCCCTCTCGCTGAGGCTGTTCTAAGAGAGCTTCTCAAGGGTCCGACAACTGCAGAGCGCGGGCAAGGGCTAGCATCTCTGATCCCCGAAGGGGCCGCACTCGTGTCCGTTTCTGTCACCGAGATGGGCGTTGCACGGGCCGATTTCAGTGAGGGGCTCCAACAGGGGGTCGGCGGTTCCATGCGTGTCCTGGGCATCCGGCAGCAGATCGAGACGACACTCATGGCGATTCCGGGCATCACATCGGTTATACTGTCCGTCGAAGGCGAGACGGAGGGGATTCTGCAACCCTGAAGAGTATGTTCCTCTCAGATTCCGGTCACCTTTGACCCCTCTCCGGACGGGAAAGCAAACACTGAAGTAATTCTGGAGGAATGGAATGGAGAGAATAGTCTATCTGGATAACGCGGCGACCACACCTGTGGATGCGGCCGTCCTTGACGAGATGAAACCGTTCTTCATCGAGCAGTTTGCCAACCCCATGACCTACATGCATTCATCTGCAGGCGATGTGGCGCACACAGCGGTCGAGGAAGCTCGTGGGCGTGTCGCGTCTCTTATCGGATCGAATCCCGAGCAGGTCGTTTTCACGAGTGGAGGGACGGAGTCGGACAACTGGGTGCTCAAGGGAACGGTGGAAAAGGCTTCACGCGAGCGGTTGCATAAGCCCGGGCACCTGGTGACGGCGGAGTTTGAGCACCACGCCATCTTGCACAGCGCCCTGGCACTGCAGCGCCAGGGATATGAGGTCACGTTTGTGAAGGTCGGACGCAGCGGTATCGTGGATCCTGACGACGTGCGCCGTGCCATGCGTCCAAATACGGTGCTTGTGTCGATCATGCACGCCAACAATGAGATCGGAACCATACAGCCCATCGCCGACATTGCACGCGTGGCTCATGAAAACGGAGCTCTCATGCATACGGACGCCGTCCAGACGACTGCACATATCCCTGTTGACGTGAACGCCCTGGGGGTCGATTTCCTGAGTCTCTCTGGTCACAAGTTCAACGGACCAAAGGGCGTTGGCATTCTGTTCGTCCGTGACCATGCGGCGTTGTATCCCTTTATCGATGGAGGGGGACAGGAGTGGGGCTTGCGTGGGTCGACCCACAACGTTCCTGGTATCGTCGGGCTCGGCAAGGCGGCGCAGCTGGGCAAGGAACGGCTGCCGGGAGAGCTCGAACGTCTGACGACGTTGCGGACCATGCTGTATGACAAGCTTTCGGCGGGCATCGACAGAATTTTCCTGAACGGCGACATGAAGCAGCGTGTGCCACAGAACCTCAATATCCGCATCGAGGGGATCGACAACGAGCCACTGCTCCTTGCCATGAACGAGGCTGGCATCATCGCAGCGGGTGGTTCGGCTTGCAACGCCGAGGTAACGCTGGCGTCGCATGTGCTGACATCCATCGGCTGTGACCTGAAGGAAGCGAAGTCGTCGATACGTCTCTCGTTTGGATATGTAACGACAGAGAAGGACATCGACTATGCCGCAGACGTCATTCCCAATCTCGTCAAGTTCCTGCGCTCGATGGCTTGAGGCAACATGGACAAGTACAGTCGTGTCACGATCCGTGAGTTCATGAGCCCAAGCAACATCGGGCACATTGACGATCCCTCGGGCACGGGGCATATCACCGACAATGCGGACGCCGTCGAACT
>DASVKR010000044.1:0-3930 GCA_036385275.1 Candidatus Cryosericum sp.
GGTACTTGTCGGGGTGGTCCACGTCGCTGCGGATCACACCCTTCATGGCGTCGGCTGCCACGCGCAGACGGCGCAGGAAGGCCAGCTGGGTGCCCTGGTTGTCGAAGGAGGTGAACCAGCCGCCGGATGACGGGCGCTTGCCCTTCTTGCCCTCGTCCTCGGAATCGGCCGGTCCCATGATGTCGGTCTCCAGGATGGTGATGAGGTCGTGCAGGTCGCCAATGGTCTGGCCCTGGTACACGAGGGCTCCGCTGTGGGGATCGTTCTCCATGTTGCGGTCGGAGGCCAGGTAGTCCAGCCGGTTGGTGAGGTGCTGGATGAGGCCGTAGAGGTTGGTGGTCTCCTGGTCGCCCTCGGCGAAGAGGAAGGGGAGCAGGCGGTCCTGCGCAAACTGCCGCATGGTCCAGACGTAGGGGGTGACACCCTCCTGGCGCTGCTCGGTGCTGGGTGAGGGGACCTCGCTGTTCGCCTTGGGAGACGTGAAGAAGCGCAGGTCGGTGAAGGGCGTGGTGGGCAGGCCCATCTTCGCGTAGACGGCGCGGTGGTCGTCGGTCAGGCCCTTGTTGGGCTTGTCAAGGAACAGCATGTCCTCGCCCTTGACGTTGAAGACGATGCTGCGCGCGGCGGCCTTGTCGGCGAAGGGCATGCCGTCCTGCATCTGCTGGGCCCCCTGTTTGGTTCCCTCGAAGTGGAGCATGGAATACAGGAGGAAGAGGGCGAACGAGGTCTTGGTGGCCACGCCGCTGACGCCGCTGATGCTGACGTGCGCACCCTTGGCGCCGTTGAGGAACTCGAAGTTGACGTAGAAGGGCTCCTTGTTGCGCATGATGCCTACGGGTACGCGCTGCTTCATGACGTCGAAGCTGAGCGCCTTGTCCAAGTCGGCGCCGGTGGCGCGGTAGACGAAGTCGGCGGGGTGCGGGGCGACGAAGACCTCGGGCTCCAGCTTGGTGACCTGCACCTTACCCACATAGGCGACGCCTGCGGGCATGATGCCCTGGCGCACGATGGTCGTGTCGCTGTCGAACTGGATGCCCTCGTGGTACTGCTGGACCTCGATGACGGTGCCGTAGAAGGTGACGGCCTCGACGCCGGCATACCCCTCGACGGCCGACCGCACGAAGACGACGTCGTCCATCTCCAAGTAGTTGTGCTGGTCGACGAGGACATAGAACTCCAGCGACGATGCGGGCTTGGTGCCCAGGACGAATCCAATCGGTGCTGCTTCAGCCATGCCGACTCCTTTTGCTGTGTCAATCAATATGAGGCAGTATAGCGCAAAAGGGCGCAGAGTGGCAGCACGTAACAGGCCATCTCAGTTCTTACGTGAGTCGACCGGGTTGTAAGAGACGAGCGACTGTCAGTCGGTCACTCTCTGCTGCAGCGGCTGGTACACGTGGGCGTTCTCTGGTACAACTGGTCCATAAGCGTTCTCTTCTCGATCACCATCACTTGCCAGGAGAACGATAAGCCAGATTGTGCCAACTAGTGGAATCAATCCTAAGATACACCACCAGCCGCTTTTCCCCGTGTCGTGCAGTCTTCTTGCTGTCACTGCCAAGAAGGGTACAAGAATGGCCAGAAAGTAGAGGGGAAGGAAGAAGCCGCTTATCCTGCCTAAAGAAGGAACGAGAAAATTCGTTAGATCAATTCCGTGATACCCGGGGATCTTAGCGACAAGGTCAAGAATGGATGCCACACAACCAAAAATCAAGTTGAACCAGGCAAACATCCAATACTCTGTCTTGCTTGCTCTTCCCCTGAATACCGCATATCTCTTCAATGCTGCCACATAGTAGTTCATTGCTCACCTCCTGTTGAAAACACTGTAGAGTTCTTAGTGAGAAGGTCAATAGAAAATGTACGCACCATGAATCCCGGTACTGGTATCATCTCAGTACCTCAAGTCAGGAGGTGCAGCGGCGCATCGGTCCCCGCCTTCGCCGAAAGCACCCCCCAGAAGCACCCCTCGTATTGAACTGAAATACTCGGGGGCATTGAAAAGAAATGCTCAGGGGGGAACGACGGACAGCAGGACATCGCTCAGGCTACAACGCGATCTCCAGTTGTCGGAAGCTGTCCTCCAGCCGCATGAGTCGGACGCACCGGCGCAAGGGCACCTTGTGCAGCTCTGCAAGGTCCATGTCGTCCAGCAAGCTCCGCATCCGATCCTCGCTGAGTTCGCGCGCCCAGCGGTGCCGGAGGTAGACGAGGTCGCACAGCGCCTTTTCCGGCTCGGCCATGTCATACGTGTCACGCCTGTGGTATCCAATGAACCATGCGGACTGCAAGTGATGGTACTCAAACCGCGTGTTCATGGCATCGACGGTGCCGGTCGAACCTGTTGTGACAAGTGTCATCGTGAACGGTGACTGACTGAGGATACCCTGACGGGCGAGCGCCGATTCCATGCTGATGTAAGCTGGCGATTTCAGCACCATGGCCAGCTCTTCCTGGGTCGGAGGGTTGTAGGGGTTGGGGTAGAGTCCCTTTGAGACTCGACTCAGCATCCCTCGTGAGACGAGGCGGCTCAGCTCGACGCGGACGCTGGGCATGTCCCTGCTCAGCAGTGTCGCGAAGTCTACTGTGCGGAAGAGCTTCTTCTGCTTCCAGGTGCTCAGCAGGTCCAGGTAGTCGCGGGTGTTCATGACGCTCCAGCCAGCTGGTTCAGGAGAGTATCCATCATTGCAGCAACGCTGGTGTTGATGTCTGGAAACGCAGGCGCCATGGCGTCATACAGCCGGGCAGGCAGAAAGCGTTTCATCTCGGCGTCGAGCGCCGCGAGTCCGCTGGTTTCGATTCTTGTCTTGCTGTGCCGGATCCTGCTGGTCAGGTCCACCAGAGTTGTTCCATAGTCGGCCGTCTTGGCGACAACCGCGCCCACCTCCGGCACTGCAACGTGGCGTTCGTGTGTGAGAAACCAGGTATCCCAGATATCCCGGCCCTTCACGTATGAGCGGAGTGCAAGAGCCACCAGCTTGTCCACGAGGATCTCGGATTCATCTTCGACGACGATCGCGACATCGACAGCATCGGAACGCATGACGTGCGGATGCGGTGACCGGCTGGGGACACCTGCGAACTCCAGGTTGATGACAAGCCCACCGATCTGCGCTTGCAGCTCAAGTCGGCACCGATAGCGCGCGAACATGACTTCCGCTTTCTGCTCTCTGAGGGTGGAGCGGTCAGCAAACGGGACTTCGCGGCGCATGAATGATGGCAGCCCCTCCAGTAGCTTGGGCAAGTTCACCACCGCGATCGTCCTCCCGGGTCGGAGGACGAAGTCGAGATCCTCGGAGAATCTGGTTCCGCCATACACGAGGCGGATGGCCGTACCTCCCTGGAAGACACCATGGACGAAGAACCCTCGTTCACTGAGATACCGCAGGATGAGGCGCTGCAGTTCCTCCCGGATGACCTGATCGAGAGGGAGAGCGTTTGCACTGCTGTATGTAACGAGCTCTGCGTAAGTTCTCACTGTCAACCTCCATTGTCGATTGTTAACATTAGTGTAAACAATCGGAAATGGAGGTCAAGGGCTCCGGGGAGTTGGCCGGGCAGCCGGTTCCTTGGTCGACAAGGTGTTTGCGGTCGGGAGGGTTGCTAGTCCCCGTCTTCGCGCGGGTAACAGGGACGGGCGCCGGCATGGCCGTGCTGTACCTGCTGAGCGCGATGGCTGCTTCGGTGGTCACCCTGGCAGGATTTCTCGTGCCTCGTCTCCGCAATCTTGAGAAGTTGTTGCCCGACCACGAAGTAGAGGCTTCCCTCTAATAGGAAAGCCGGTCTGCTCGAAGGGCAGACCGGCTGAACAGTGCTAGTGCTGGTACTTTATGGCCGCTCGTGATTGATGATGCGCACCTTCACCGTCCGTGGCGCTGGATCCGAGCCGTCTGGCTGGAGGCCGTCCACCGGAACGATAGCGGTGATCGT
>DASVKR010000045.1:0-18079 GCA_036385275.1 Candidatus Cryosericum sp.
GCGAACCGCCGCCAGGATCGTCTCGCTATATTGCTTCCGGGATGCGGTATCTGCATCCTGAATTACTGCAGAGTCACTAGACATCTCGAGATCCTGGTTGGATGCTGTCACCACGAGGTAGACGAGCGGGTTGAACCAGTGCACAGCGTTGGCGCAGATCATCAGCAGCTTGTACCAGATGTCTCCCCGTTTGTAGTGGACAAGCTCATGTTTGAGGATCATGTGCAGTCCGGTGTCTGAATAGTCCGTATCCGGTAAAAGCAGGACAGGATGGAAGAACCCCGTCATCATGGGGCTCTGTACCTTTTTGCAGGACAGCAACTGGATAGGACGAACGACATGCATCTCCCTGCGCACAGCATTCCAGATCGCAAGGGTCCTTTCATCCTCTACGGGTCGGGAAAAACGCCGCACTGCCCGCCGGAAAAGAAAATACCCCATGAAATGGTAGAGCAGGAAGGCAGCGATCCCAAGGATCCACACAAGAGAAAGGATCGTTGTGAGTGGTACCGTCGCCCGCGTTACGGGCACAGGTGTTGCCACTGGAGAGCTCACTGGGTTGCCCATTTGTGGAGGAAGCACCGTTGTTTCCCGGGCCGGCACGTTCACCGTCACATGCTGTGCAGGTGCCGCAAGCTGGATCGGTGCCTGCGGCAGCGACGGGTTAAAGGGGATCAGCAGGCGCACTGCCACCAGAAGCCAGACCCAGGAACGCCACCGCGCAGTATAGTGCCGACGCAGAAACGGCAGCAGAAGCAGCAGGATGGCAATGACGCCCGAGGTGATCAGTGCCACTTCGATGATGTCGCTGAAGATACGCTGCAACATACGCTACGCTCCTCTGGTCGCCTCATCAATAAACTGCTGAAGCTCCGCAAGATCGTCATCGTCGATCGCGTTGCTCTTGTAGAGCGCAGAAACGAAGGTGGTAAGAGAGTTGCCGTACAGCTTTTCCAGGAAGGACTTGCTTTCACTTTCAAGGTACTCCTGCTCGCTGACGACAGCCGTATAGATATTGGCCTTTCCCTGCCGCGTGCTCGAGACAAACTCTTTCTCCGCCAGCCGCGCAAGGAATGTCAGAACAGATGTGACCTTCCATTCCCGTTTGTCTTTCAGTTGCTCGCACACGTACGCCGACGCGACGGGCCTGTCCGCCTCCCAGAGGATCATCATGATCTCAAGTTCCGAATCCGGCAGACGCTTTATCTTCTTCCTGCTGCTCATGATCTCCCTTCTTTCTACAACTGTAGAATAACTTGTACCTTGATTCTACAAATGACGAATAAAAAGTCAAGGGATGGGACCGAGAACATAAACGTAGAATCCCAAGTCGTCAGGAGTGGTAACCTAGGAAAGGGAAGTACCTGTGCTGTCGCTACGACAGCATCAGCGTGACAGACGTCCGCTACCTGTACGAAGAGGCTGTCCGGGCCGGCAGTGATCACGCACTGGTCATCACAGACATCAACCTGCCCTGAACAGCAGAACGGTCAGGACTGCTTGGCCTTCTTCTTGCGGTGTTTCCCGGTGAACAGCGCGTTATACGCGATGAACGCAACAGCCAGGTAGGCACACGTCTTGGGGATCATCAGCATGCCGACCAACTCGTGGGTTGGCGCAAACAGGATGACGGGGATATAGCAGGCAAACGAGATCACGATCATCCACGCGATAAGGTTGAACGTCCTGTCCTTCGCGTGGGCCGAATCGCGGAACAGCAGGTACACGAGGCCCAGCCCCTGGATCATGAGCGGTATATTCCGAATGATGCTCCACGGCATGGGGGAAATGACGGCGGTCCATTGGTTGACTGCAGGGAGCATGAGTCCCAGGCGCACGACACCCATGAGCAGAAGCGTCCAGCCAAACCAGCCAAAGGTCTTGTGGAAGCGAATGCGCCACGCGTCCAGCATGACCATGTAGAAGAACGTCACGGTGACAGCCGTCGCAAACGTGCCGATCCCGACGAGGGTCGCGTGCTTCGCCAACCCGCCGTTCAGATAAGCGAACACGCGGAAACCGACGTGCCCTGCATCCCCCAGGCCCAGCAGAACGAACGCCCAGAGAACGCGCGTAGCGACCCGACGGTTTCGGCTCGCCACCCTTCCACGATGCAGGAACATGAGAACGACGACTGTCCAGACCGTGATGAGATAGCCGATGTCAAACCATATCTCGATTCCTTGACGGAGTGCTTCAGGCATGTGCTTCCTCCTCATGCCCTTTCTGCGTTGGGGAGGCAAAGTATACTGTGCTGGCCGACAAACACAAGGCGCCTCCCCTCTGCTGCACTCCACTGCGGTTCGTGCTACAGTATGAAGCGTCACGCTGAAGGAGGTCGGAAATGGCGTCGAGTTCAAATGGATCCGGGTTCTATTTCTTGCAGAGTGCATACCTGAACGTGCTTGAAGACGAGGACATAGTAAGCCCGGAGACCGCTCTCCCCCTGGACGAAATCAACAATCTGATCAACCCCTTTGTGAGGTTTGGTGGGTTTGGCCAGGGTTGGCTTGTCATACACAAGCTGTCGCGGTACGGTGTCCTTGTAAGCTGTCCTGGTGGCAGTTACTATTTGAACCAGGAAGCTGCAGAGGAGTTCCGACACAGCTTTGCGCGCTGGCTGACCTGGTAGCAGCTTCAGGTACTGGGTTTAGGTGCCACTAGCCAGACGTTCGATTCTTGCAAGGATACCCAAGAACTCCCTGGTATCAAGAAAGAAGCTGGGGTACGCCCATCGTAGGTCCTGGATCGATTTGGTGGCTACCAGGACGGCCTGTTGTTGACTTCCCGTGAGAATGGCCTCCTCAGCTTTCAGATAGTCCGAGGTCGCAAGTTCGAAGCTGTCCCTGCCATATGCCCAAGTCTGGACACTTCCAGCCACGGGGTCGAGAGACAGGAGATAGTACGTCCTTCCCTCGTGTGCCTGCGTGTTGTCGATGACCGCACTGAAGCCCGAGAGCTTCTGCCGAACCATCAATTGCTGCGCCAAACGAGCTACTAGTTGGTATGTCTCAAGAGCACTCAGGTGCTGATACCCCGGCACTGGGGGCTGTCTCTCGAGATGTGCAAACGCTGATCCTGTTGCCGCGAAGAAGTCCAACCACTCTGGGGGGCCCTCCCCCGATTTGAGCTGGCAGTTCAGCATTGTACCTGCTGTCTCGACAGCAGCCGCCCATGCGTGTTGTAGCCGTGTTCGCAACTGAACTTCCAGCAGTAACCCATTATGATTGCGGGCCTCTTCGTTTAGATCGTTCCTATACTGATATACGAGGTGTATGCTTCGATACCCGGTCTCCTTGGGCTCCTGTATGTAGTCGTGTTCCTTGAAGAGAACATGTTTGAAGTGAGCGTGTCGGTAGCCATCGTACAGCCGTCGAACTCCGTCAAGATCGCTGACGATAGCCCTCAGTCCGCCGATGTCCTCCATCCGAGCGAGTTGCATACCGGGATATCGCTTAAGCTTCTCGACTATGGACGGAATACGTTTGAGCCTCTGGGCAACGATAGCCTCCTCATCGACTGTTTTCAACTTGTCTCGCAGAGTTGCCTGAAACGTGTTGATTGGGTAGTTGTGGCGTGCTCGCCAATTCGCGAGAATCTCTGCCGCTTCCAACCGCGCCGAATCGGGACTGTCGGACCGTCTTAGGACATCACCGGCCCTGTTGACTTGGCTATGCGAGTACTGAGGCGAGATGGTGCTCATAGGGCTTTCCTCCGTCGCGCCAGACAATTCAAGTCTCCCTGGTATTCCGTCTCGGTTCGTCCAGCCATGTCAATGTCCATGTCGCCACCTCCTCCACAAGCTAACTCTAATCACAGCGCCCTCTCGTCTTCCCAGTCCGCGCACAGCAGCTCTGCTTGCTCGAGAATGGTCTGGGTGGCCTGGACCTGTTTGTCGGGCGGGTAGTGGTACTTGCGCAGGATCCTCTTGACGTCGATGCGCAGTTGGGCCTTGACACTGTCCTTGGCAGTCCAGTCGATGGTGACATTCTTGCGCAGCGTCTTCACCAGCTCGCGGGCAATCATGGTCAGGGTCGCATCGCCCAATACCTGCACGGCGCTGTCGTTGACACCCAGGGCGTCATAGAAGGCAATCTCATCGTCGGTCAGCCCCAGATCCTCGCCCTTCTTCTGCGCGGCACGCATCTGACGTGCCACCTCGATGAGCTGGTCAATCACCTGAGCTGTCTCAATGGCATGGTTCTGGTACGCACGGATGGAGTGCTCCAGCATCTCGGCAAAGGACCGCGCACGCACGAGGTTGGTACGCATGTTGCCATGAATCTCCCCCGTCAACAGTTTGCGCAGCGTCTCCACCGCCAGGTTCTTGTACGGCATGCTGCGCACTTCTTCGAGGAACTCGTCAGACAGGATGGAAATGTCCGGCTTCTTGAGACCAGCGGCGGCGAAGATATCGACCACACCCCCGGAGGAGACGGCGCGTGACACGATCTGCCGGATGGCATGATCCAGGTCCTCTTCAGGCCGTGGGTCGCCAGCCGTAGACTTGGCCAGAGCTGCCCGGACTGCCTGAAAGAACGCTACGTCATCACGGATACCAAGTGCCTTCGGGTTGGGGACTGCCAGGGCAAACGCCTTGGACAGCGCTGTGACAGCGTCCAGCGTGCGTTCTTTGCCATTCTCCTGCGCCAGGATATGCTCCATCGCTGCCGGCAGCAGGGTCACGCGCTGCTGAGGTGTCCCCGTGGTCCACGTACGCCAGTCAAACCCGTGGAAGAGACCGCAGCACACCTCGTACTTCTCCAAGAGCACGGTGACAGCGACCTCCTGGTCGACAGCCGTCGTGCCCGTGCCGCCATTTTCGGTGTAGGTCGCGAGTGCCATCCGCAGTTCATCAGCCAAACCCAGATAGTCGACGATGAGGCCGCCAGGCTTGTCCCTGAAGACGCGGTTGACCCGCGCGATGGTCTGCATCAGGCCATGCCCGCGCATCGGCTTGTCTAGGTACATGGTGTGCAAGCAGGGGACGTCGAACCCGGTTAGCCACATGTCCCGCACGATGACCACTCTGAAAGGGTCCGCCGGGTCCTTGAATCGTTTGGCCAGCGCCTCGCGCCCCTGCTTGTTGCGGATATGCTGCTGCCAGTCCAGAGGGTCCGATGCGGCACCTGTCATGACAATCTTGAGCACGCCCCTGGTGTCGTCGGTCTCCGCCCATGCCGGGCGCAGTTTGATGACGGCGTCATACAGTTCGACGCAGATACGCCTGCTCATGCAGACGATCATGGCCTTGCCATCCATGGCTGACAGACGTTGCTCCCAGTGGGTGACGATGTCCCGTGCAATCAGTTGAATACGCTTCTCGGAGCCAACAACCGCCTCGAGGGCAGCCCACTTCGTCTTCAGTTTCTCCTTGCGGATCAGTTCCTCTCCCTCAGTCGCTTCTTCGAAGTCGCTGTCCAGGTGCGGGCGTTGCGATGCATCCAGGTTCAGCGTGGCCAGCCGGCTTTCGTAGTAGATGGGCACGGTAGCGTGGTCGTCGACCGAGCGCTGGATGTCATACACGCTGATACAGTCGCCAAAGACGGCATAGGTATTCTTGTCCGCCTGCTCAATCGGTGTGCCGGTGAAGCCAATGAACGAGGCGTTGGGCAACGCTTCGCGCATGTGCCGCGCAAACCCGTCGACAAAGTCATACTGGCTGCGGTGCGCCTCGTCAGCGATGACGACGATGTTGCGGCGGGCCGAGAGCTGCGGGTACTGGTCGCCTCCGTTCTCGGGCAGAAACTTCTGGATGGTCGTGAACACGACACCGCCCGAGGCCACGGCAAGCAGCTCCTTCAGCTGCGCGCGGTCTTGCGCCTGCACGGGCTCCTGGCGCAGCAGTTCATGGCACTGGTGAAACGTCCCAAACAGCTGGTCGTCCAAGTCGTTACGGTCAGTGAGGACGACGATGGTCGGGTTGTCCATGGCGGGGTGCGCGATGATGCGCCCGGCGTAGAAGGCCATGGTCAAGCTCTTGCCCGACCCCTGCGTGTGCCACACGACACCGCACCGCTTGTCACCCAAAGCGCGGGTCGCCCCGATCGTGTGCTCCACGGCCGTCAACACAGCATGATACTGATGATATGCCGCCAGGATCTTGACGGGGTCGCCATCTCCGTCTTCGAAGACGACAAACGACCGCACGATGTCGAGAAACCGCCGTTTGTCGAAGGCTCCCCGTATCAGCACCTCGAGCTGTGGCATCGACTCGGGCGCCAGCTGCTCGCCCTCGACGGTACGCCAGCGCATGAAGCGCTCCTTGTCGGCCGTCAGCGAGCCAATGCGTGCCTCGGTCCCGTCACTGATGACCAGGGCCTCGTTGAAGCGCATCAGGCTGGGTATCTGCTTCTTGTACGTCTGCAGCTGGTTAAACGCAGTCCAGATGGTCGCGTTCTCGTCCGCCGGGTTCTTGAGTTCCATGACGACCAGCGGCAGCCCGTTGACGAACAGGACCACGTCGGCCCGCCGGTTGACCTTGTTCTCGAGGACCGTGAACTGGTTGACTGCCAGCCAGTCGTTGGCCTCGCGATGATCGAAGTCTACCAGCCGCACCAAGTCACCCTTGACGTTACCATCTGTCTCTTGGTATTCGACCGGGAAGCCACTCACCAGCCACCGGTGAAACAGTCGGTTGCTCTGTACCAGCGAAGGAACTTCTTGCCGCTCCAGCCGGCGCACCACATCATCCAGACAGTCGGCGGGGATTGCGGGGTTCAGCCGCTCCAGTGCAGCCCGCAGGCGGCCTGTGAGAATGACCTGGTCATAGGAAGAGCGTTCGGCCACTGGCTCGTTTGGAGCAAGAGGTCCACCAATACGTACTTTCCATCCGGCAGCTTCGAGCCATGCAAACACAGCCTTCTCAAGAATCCACTCTAGCACGGTCCGGCCTCCGGAGTCTGCTCTGTGGTTACCTCAACTGGTACGTCAGACCTCTCTTGTTCGGGAGGCTGCTGCCAGGCACCCTCAGCGAGATAGGCACGGTAGGCCCCAGGATCCACGCTGTATAGTAATTGACTTGACCGATACTCGACCTCGAAGATCTGATGTCTGCCAAAGGCTTCATCGACATAGTCGTTGAATTCTGGATTGTCATCGAGCTTGAGTTCATGTTGCACTACACGTGTCCAGGACTCATGGTGTGCTCGGTAGACGAAACCAACGATAGTGTCTGCTATCTCGGCGGCCAGTAAAGCTTGATTGGATTCCATTGATGGCTGAGAGCCTTCGGAACCGTGTGCCGCAAAACCGCAGGAGTTGCGCAGCTCACAAATGCCTTGGAGGGCAGTATGGAGACCATTTACTGTCCGTTCAAGGCTTTTCCTGACTTTGGCTTCACCGCTTGCAGCCATTGGCAGGAGTGGAACACCGGTTGTGACTGTGTGGAATAGTCTAGGCAGGTTATCGTTCTTTCCGTATGCAATGCCTCGTTCAGTCAGAATGCTCTTACAGACACTCTCGACTAGCGTCTTCGCCAGTGAAAGTGCCAAGTTGGGCTGCTCATACACTGCATGTTCAAGTGCGTCGACTTGTTCGTCAACATGGTCGAGCCCATCCTCCATAGATTCGCGCGTCGCGTGCATGATGTACTTAGGACTTCTGTCTGTTTTCTCCATAGTCACCTGCCCCTTGTCCATTGCCCTAACTCAGACGCTACCCAGTGACGCCAACTCCAACTGGCCCGACATGAGCCTGGGCAGCAACGTGTCACGAAGCAACGCGAGTTTCCTAGACTCCGTACAGCCCGCCAATAGGCGGGCAATGCATGGCTCAGCAAGAGCATCAAAAGCTGCTGCGATGCCACGTGTGGGTATGAGCATTGGCAGTGACTTCACCTGTGTTGAGTTCAATCCAGGGATTGCCACTCCCGTTCCTTTGATCCGCATCTCCTCCATCACGAGATCGGACGAAAGCCAGAAATACAATAGATTCTGTCCAAGTTTATCACTCACTCTCATTCGGTACACGTGCTCATTGATGCCGTATTCGCTGAAGGGAAATCCATCGCCGAATAGCGTCACGTGTGGCTCGAACTCGCCAGGACGCCCTCCATCCTTGTATAGCAGCACATCGCGGCTCCGAACGTGGCCCTTGGTCATGCTATCAAAGAACGAACGAGGCACGTACTTCGTCTTCGAGTAATCAAAAGCGCCGAGGCCGACGATGCTTTCGGCTCCCACGCTGGGGACGCCTGCAGGGTACTTGGACACACCCCCCGCTGGCCTGCTGCCAGTCTCACATTCTGCCAGCACATCCTGCAGGGAGGTCACCCGCCAACCCTTCGGAATCTCGCCGAACTCGGAATCCTCGAAAGAGTCGGGGAAGAGGGCGGCGATGTCGGCGGGGAGACCGGGGTCGCGACCTTCGGCTTTGACGTGGACGGGGTCGAAGTCGATGAACCAGCTCTTGAAGAGAGCACGTGCCATAGATTCCAGTGTCTCATTCATTCGCCGGTTGAGCTCGATCTTGTCGTCGAGTGCGCCAAGAATGTGCGCGATTGCGCGTTGCTCGGGGAGATCGGGAATCGCAACTTTCGCATCGCCGAGAACGCTGGAGTTGACTGCAGGATATGCGGAACCCTCCTCGTGAGCAACCAGGTAGTCGGTGAAAGACTGATCAGTGACCAAGTAGTATAGAAACCGTGGGTCAAAACCCTCCTCTGCCCTGAGCACGGCAAATCCCGTGGACACAACTGTGGTTGAAGCTGGTTCGCTAACATACAAGAACGAACGGCGATTGGGGCGCACCGTAGACACAATCGTATCTCCAGCGCGGACGAGCCGCTGTGCCCTGCCGGGGGCTTCAGCCACCAGAACCGTTCGGGGTTGCTCATTTAGAACACCGTTCCCAACCGACGCGATGTCTATGTAGCTGATGACCGAATGTGGCCATGAAGAGTCACGTTTGTCGGGGTTAACTTGGCAAACGTCGCCGAGCCGGACTGTATGCCACTTACTCTTCATACCCAGACTCTCTCAGGGTTCTGCCCATGCTCCCGATTGGTTTCGTCGGACCTCTCATGTCCACGCCATGGACATGTATTGTGAACGTGTCGAACAAGTAGCCATCTATCGACATGTATTGTGAACATGTCGATTTGATCGACATGTTACCGCGATAACAGCTCATAGAGCCCTACATTCAAATAGAGCGTTTCCTTGTTAACTCGTTGTGCTTTCAGGACACCGAGCATCTCCAACCCCTTGAGATACTCCGCCGCCGTCTGGCGTTTTGCAATCCCCGCATCTACAATAAACTGTCCCTTTGTGTATGGCTGGCGGAACAGGAGCTCCATCAGTTCTTTGGAGTAGATCTTCGGCAGTCGCGTCCTAACGAGCTCCATCGTCTGACCCATCAGTGCACGAATTGCCAGGATGCGATCCCGTGTCATCATGGACATCTGCTCGACGGCATCCAGCATGTAGAGGATCCACGGCTCCCATGCACCCCTCTCGGTAACACCGCGCAGCAGAACATAGTAGTCCTGCTTGTGTTCAACGATGTACCGGCTGAGATACAGGACCGGCAGGTCCAGCAGTCCCTTGTACGTGAGGAACAGGATCCCCAGCACACGGCCAGTGCGCCCGTTGCCGTCGGCAAAAGGATGGATGGCCTCAAACTGGTAATGGATCAACGCCAGTTTGACCAACGGTTCCATACCGTCATCTGCATGCATGAACTGCTCGAGGTTGCTCAGCTTGTCGCGCAGGACTTCCTCGCCCTCTGGTGGTGTGTAAATGGTCTCCCCTGTGGCGCCGCTGGCAATGACCGTCCCTGGAACGTTACGAATGCCCGCACTGTTCTCCTTGATCCTCTGAACAATGCTGATGAGGAGATTCGTCGAAAGCACCGGTCGGCTCTTGAGGGTTTCGAACCCCTCCCACAGCGCCTCGCGATATCGCAGCACTTCTTTCGTGGCAGAGTCAATATGGCTTGTCTTCGCCGCATACGAGCGAAAGAGCACATCGTTGGTCGTGAAGATGTTCTCGATTGCAGAGCTGTCCTTTGCTTCCTGAAGAACCACCGAGTCGACAAGCATTGCCTGATTGGGGATTGTCTGCCCCAGGCCTTTCAGTTCTGCCAAGGCGCGAGCCGCGCCAATCGCCTTCTTGAGGACTACACTTGTTTCGACCTGTTCCTTCGGCGGAAGGACAGGCAGGTCGTTGTATGGCGTCTCAGGATCAAATGTCATAGCCCAGTCCTTTCAGATTCTTGCGAATCTCCTCATCCAGCTTGCGCGACTCCTGCATCTGCGCATGCAATTGTGCAGCAAGCTGCTGTATTTTTTGGTCAAAGGGCTCGTCATCGTCCTCGACTTCCTCCGCTCCGACATAGCGGCCGGGGGTCAGCACGTAGCCGTTGGCGGCAACCTCATCAAGTGTTGCACTCTTGCAGAAACCAGGGACGTCTTCGTACTCGCCCGCCTTGGGGTCACCGCGCCAAGCATGATACGTCCCCGCGATGCGCTGGATGTCCTCGGGGCTCAGCTCCTTGTGCGTGCGGTCCACCATCGTGCCCAGTTTGCGTGCGTCGATGAACAGGATGTGTCCCCAACGGTCATGGAAACGGTTGCTGCCCTTGAAGCGTGCCAGGAACCACAAGCAGACAGGGATCTGCGTGGAGTAGAACAACTGCCCCGGCATCGCCACCATGCAGTCCACCACGTCAGCCTCGATGAGGTGACGGCGAATCTCGCCCTCACCGGATGTGTTGCTGGACATGCTGCCGTTGGCGAGCAGAAACCCCGCTTCGCCGTGCGGCGCCAGGTGGTACACGAAGTGCTGGATCCATGCGTAGTTAGCGTTACCCTGCGGGGGCATACCGTACTGCCAGCGTGGATCGGTCTTGAGGCGATCACCACCCCACGGACTCATGTTGAAGGGTGGATTGGCCAGGATGTAGTCTGCCTTGAGGTCGGGGTGCAGGTCGTGGAGGAAGCTGTCGGCGTTCTGTGGGCCCAGGTCCGCTTCGATGCCACGGATGGCCAGGTTCATGCGGGCGAGCCGCCATGTCGTGTAGTTGAGCTCCTGACCGTAGATAGCGACACTCCCCTTGTGGCCATGTTGTTCGATGAACTCCTCACTCTGCACAAACATGCCACCGGAACCACAACATGGGTCATAGACGCGTCCCTTGTATGGCGCGAGCATCTCGACGAGCGTCCGAACGACACAGCGTGGCGTGTAGAACTCTCCGCCCTTTTTGCCCTCAGCGCTGGCGAACTGCGCAAGGAAGTACTCGTACACGCGGCCGAGGATGTCCGTGGAGCCGTGTTCCGTGTCGTTGAGGCCGATGCCGCTCATGAGGTCGATGAGGCGACCGAGACGGTCCTTGTCCACGCCGGGGCGGGCGTAGTCCTTGGGCAGGACACCCTTCAGTTTGGGATTTTCATGTTCGATCATGGCCATTGCATCGTCGATGACCTTGCCGATGCTGGGCTGGTGCGCCACTGCCCGCAACTGGGACCAGCGCGCTTCCTCGGGTACCCAGAACACGTTGACCGCCATGTATTGGTCACGGTCCTCGGTTGCGTACAGCCGTTCGTCCGGCTCGGCGATGTAGCTCTCGTTGGCAGGATCGGTCATCTCCTGCACCAGCTGGACATGCCGCTGCTCAAACCGATCTGAGATATACTTGAGGAAGATGAGGCCCAGGACGACGTGTTTGTATTCGCCTGAATCCATGCTGCCGCGCAGCTCGTCGGCCATCCCCCACAGCTTGGCCTCGAATCCCAGATTCGCCCCCGTCGTGCTGCCGTTGGTTGTTTTCGTCCGCGCCATACACCGCTCCCTCTGCCACTATTCGCATACCGACACGACTACAATATGATACTATGATGCGTTGCAGATAAATGGCAAGCGATTTGGGGAAAATGGAGCGACTTCTTCCACTCGCAAACGTACGTTGTGACACCAAGTCATTTGTGCAAGCGCCTCTTGCACAGTTGCTGGCGCCAGTCAGCTGGTGACCAATCCTGCCGACCTGGTTGATTTCCTGGAACCCATCTGGTATGATTTGACGAGATGCAAATGAATCTAGATAAGGAGTAGTGCAACTTGAAACCAACCAGAGATGAAGCGTACAAACTGTTGTGCAAGTACAACGACTCTCCTGCCCTCATTACCCATGCTTTGACGGTCGAAGGCGTGATGCGGCATTTCGCGCGCCTGTTGGGTGAGGATGAGGAGAAGTGGGGAGCTGTAGGACTCATGCATGATATCGATTATCAGATGTTCCCGGATCAGCACTGCATCAAGGCCAGGGAGATCCTGACTGAGCATGGCGTTGACGATGAATACATACACGCGATCATGAGCCATGGGTATGGCATGTGCTGCGATGTGAAGCCGGAGCATGTCATGGAAAAGGTTCTCTTCACGATAGATGAGCTGACAGGTCTCATAACTGCCTGCGCGATCATGAGACCGTCGAGAAGTGTGATGGATCTCGAACTGAAATCGGTTATGAAAAAGTATAAGGCTCACGGGTTTGCTGCCGGTGTGAACAGGGAAGTCATCGAAAAGGGCGCGGCTATGCTGAACATGGATCTGGATTATGTCATTACGGAGACCATTGCCGGCATGAGAGAGGTGGCCGAAGCCATCGGCCTCAAGGGAGAACTCTGAGCTGACCATCGCGCGCACCAAGATGCGGTCGGACAAGACGGGAGGGTTCAGTGTATACGGGCAAAATCAGGATCAAAGAGACTGATCAATCAGACCTGCCGAACGTCATGCAGCTATGGAACAACGGCCAAGTAATGTTCTATGTCGGCTTTCCCAGGGGTCTGGGCGTTACGATTGAGCGCCTGCAGCAATGGCTGACTGGGGTCAATCAAGATATCTTTCGCAGGCATTACAGTATTTACGCTGAAAACATCGGGTATTGCGGTGAAACGTTCTACGACATCGATCATGAACATGACCTGGCAATACTGGATATTAAGCTTTTGCCGAAGGCACAGGGCAAAGGAATTGCTGCATATGCTTTCAGCAATGTCATCGACCAGGTGTTCAGCAATGATCTGGCTACGAAAGCGTGTGTTGACCCCCATCCAGACAACAAGAAAGCATGGAAACTCTATGAAAAACTTGGGTTCATCAGTAAGCCAAGACCAGCGTTTCTCGAGAAGGGACCAACGTATTTGGAGGTCACTCGGGATACGTTCAAAAGCGCCTGCCCAACAGAATCAGCATGAGGGATGCGGCCGAGACTATTGGCCTCAAGAGAGATCTCTGAACTAACCATCTCACACCCCTGAGTCCCCCCGATCCGTCATTCCCGCGCATGCGGGAATCCATCTTTGGCTGGACGTGTGGGTCCCCGCCTTCGCGGGGACGACGGAGATGTCACAATCTGTGACTACGAAAAAACCCACCGGCTGGGGTGCCGGTGGGCGGGTTGTTCTGTTCGTAGTGGACCATTGATCTGCCACTTGGCAGTCCCTGACTGGCTACACCACAAAGTCCCAAACAGAAGAGGTGGACGGTGTCAGATAGGCTCGGACTCGGGTTCAATCGTACACATGACTGGCTCTCTCAACTTCTCGTCACCAAGGAATCGAAGTCTATCCGCAAGAAGACCCAATTCCCGACACACTGAGGAAGCCGACAGACTGGTCTGTCGAAGCCAGGACTATCTTTCAGGATCGAGCCGGGTTGACTTTGCCAAGTGCTCGCCGTTGGTTCTGCGCATCAAACGATGCAAAGACCACCAGTTCGTTTGCGCGCCTTGCTCCAGTGCTTACGTCTTGATATGGCCGTCAGCGATTGCCTGAAAGTAACTCCCAGACACGCTTATAGTCGGTACCGGATAGGGCGGCATTTGCTGGACGCACACGTTGCCAAGCAGAGCCGTCAAGCGCTCTCAAGAAATCTCGAGCTTGGCTTGCGCTCAAGAGCGAATCACTTTGTCCAGAAGCCCTGCGGAACTCTACCCCCAGTGCTCCTGCAACACTCCTTGGAACCGAGTTCATTCGCATCAAGACTGCTTCTTCGGTATTAACCCCATGATAGATCATTGCTGGCAAAACGTTGACACGTCGACGTTCAAGTTCTGACAATGACTCAAAATCGATGTGTGCAAGTCGGCTAAGCGCCGACAACCCCCATGCACCCGTATTCACCAAGTTCCTATAAATTGCCCTGCAAGCATCCGTAATAGCTCCGGTTTGGTCCTCAGCACTATCGTTACCTGCTTGGAAGAATTGCCGTGCAATATCTTGTATTGTCTGTCCGTTCACCCAAGCTTTGGTGATCTCCGCAATATACTGGTTGTCATGGCCATGCCCGGCAAGTTCCTCCAGAGAGTCAGATAGTTGGGGTATGTGCAGCATGACTCCGTAGAGACCTGCTATTCCAGACGATTTGCCAAAGAGGCCGTCGGGCGTCCAGTCTGATGCCTTGAAACCCCTGTCGAGTTCGTTCTCGAGATGACCCAGCTCCACGAGAGCCCGCCCCACGCCCTCCGGGGAGAATCCGGTCAAGTCCGCATAGGCCGCCGACTGTGGATTCCCAGAAAGTCTCGTTGCATACTCCTTGGTCGCTTCCAGAAGCTTGTCCGCCTTGCCACGTCCTTCCGGTGAGTTTCGGAGAACGGTGTATCCCAGAGTATTGCGGAGCAATTGCTCCGTGTCAGCCAATACGGCATCCAAGTTCTTTTCCTCGTTCCACAAATGGGCCACGTAACAGCGAAAGTCGTCCCAGTCTTTCCCTTTGATGACGGTGTCAAGGTTGTTCAAATGCCCAGCGCTCTCCAAATCAGAAAGGAGAGTATCCAGTCGAGACACGAGCTCGCCTGTCGTGCGACGGACGTAGCCAACCACTTCGCTGGGATTCTCTCCAGCAGCAATTCCGACAACGCCCACGCTATCGTGATCGATTCGGCCAGCACGACCCGCAAGGTTCCAGAAGTCGCGGGGTGCCATCTCCCTAGACAAGCCCTTATTTGGGATAAAGCGGGAAGCTAGGAACACAGACGAGACCGGGAAATTGATCCCTTGCGAAATCGTACTTGTAGCACAAAGTACTTTCAGTTTCCCTTCTTCCGCCAGCCATTCAACGAGAGCTCTGACCTCATCGGAGAGACCAGCATGGTGGACAGCAATGCCGTGAGCCAATAAGTCAATCAGTTCAAAATCAGGACTAATCTCGGTCCGAAGGAAATCCTGAACAAGTCTGACTTCTTCGGGTATCGAAGACAAGGCGGGGAGTACCTGCTTCATTTCTCGCGCCATCTCCCATACAGAATCGATCCTGTTCGCCACCGCAATGCTCGTTCCTCTGCCCGAGAGCACTGTTGCCATTGCAGCCGTCTGCCAAGCGAGACCGCTTTGCTTGCCTTTCTTCAGTACCTTGCTTTTTGGAATCCGTAAAGGACTTGCTTCACCGACTCTGAAGTGGCCATGAAGATCGATGGTCTTGGGGGTGGTGGTTAGGGTGTCATAAACCAAGTGCCAGCCTGCGCGGACGGATTCGTCGGCTTCAACTGAATACATGCCTACTATCCTTTCATTGGGCTGCCATGGGGCAGTGCCAAGGCTGATTGTTCGACCGGCGTTGACGTCTTGCGCCAGCCAATGCGCAAGTACTTCAGGCTTCGCCACATATGGCATCATCAATAGAAAATTGGCAGTAACACACTCCCTCTTTATGGTCGCCAGCAGCAATTCGATTCGAAGGCCTCTGCTTTCGTCAGCAATGTTGTGGGCTTCATCCATGACCACCAGCGCCAACGGGCGCGACACCTTCTTGTTGCGGATGACTAGCTGAAGTTTCTCCGGTGTCGCCACGAGCACGTCGAATCCTCCGCTGTCACGGTCTTTACTCAGGAGATCGTCTTCAAAAGCATCAACTTCAACTGCGCCGGTCAGCTGTTCAACGTGTACTCCAATGGGTTCAAAATCCCGTCGAAGGCGGCGAGTGATCTGCGCAGTGAGCGCTCGAGTAGGCGCGACGTATGCGATCCAGCCGTGGTCCATGTCAAACTGATTGAGGGCCTGCAGCATTCGGAATTGGGCCAGCAACGTTTTCCCTCCCGAAGTGGGCATCTCAATGACGACGGCCGTTGCTGCCTGGTCAAGGAGTCCTTTCTCTTGGAGCGCCGCCCTTTGCGGAGGAAGGAGCTCAAACATGGCTTGCTGCTTGGTTATCTGCTTAACGAACTTGGTTACGCGCGAGTTGACGGCCCGCGCAACCCACCAGACCGAACTTGACACCATCTGTCTTGCCGAAACATGAAGCCATCGCATGAGAACTTCCTGCTGTGGATCACCGGACGCAGTGGCGGCATCCACGGCGGCTTCAAAATGCTTGTCCAGCAAGGTAGAAATGTCAAGCGGCTCCCCTTGAAGCATGTAGCGTGCGAGCAATTCGGTCGCTTTCGCCCAGTGGTACAGCCCAATTAGCCGCAGTGCCATCGTTCGATCTTGAGAGCTCGAGCCGCTATTCAGCGCTCCTGATTCGTAAATCCTCTGGTCTTCACGAAGGTGGTCGACTACTTCACCGATACGGTTAAGGTCGTCCCAACCTTTCTTTCGGAAGAGTCTAATCCAGCAGTCAAACAGTCTATACAAGAGGCGATGATCCCAAGAGACATCATCCAAGGCTGGCACGTCATATGCCCGGGCGTTTTCCGCATACCAACGCCTCAAATCAGACCACCTCTCGCCACAGTAGGCCAAGGCGGAGATGTGAAGTACTTGGAAAACGCGCTCATCTGCGGAAGATGACAAATCGAACAACCGAAGTATCTCAAAGGCCCGCCATGCACCAGAAGCGCATTGTTCCCGCAAGTCCTGCGCCTCGGATGCCGGGTTCAAGCAGGCATCGATACCTTCGATGGCTGCCATTTCATACGCCGTTGCCAGTCGTTCAAGAAGTTTCCTGTCCTGATCGTTCTCGACGTAGTCGATTCGAATCTCATGACCAACGGCCCTGTTCACCAACCAAGTGTCGGCAGTCCTTAAACCGCGATCTCTTTCGTTTATCCCAACGGCCATCACGGCCCAATGTCTATCGACGCGCTGGAGGCTTTCGCTAGTAACATTCATACCGCGCCTCCCTGTCTGAACTGAACGACTTTGCTGCTCAAAGTCGATATACTGCCACTTGGTAGGTAGATGGCTAGGAGTTCAAAGACCATGTTTGAAGGGCAGTTTGTCCCAAGGCTGTTGGCTCGCCCTTCAAGATCATTTTGGTCAACTGCCACATCTCGCACCATTACGCCAAAAATACGAACGTCATCGTTGTTCCTCAAGTAGTGCTTGGCAGCACATTGATACCGTTCCTTCCATTTCGCCTTGTTCGCTCGATGTCCCAGATACTTGACCAGCTCATTCCGGAGGGATGGGTCGTCCCGAAGGTCCTCCAGCTGTTGCTTCAATCCGGTACGACCATACATAATGCCAGGAGGATGATTCTGATCACTTGACGTCTTGACCTCGCCAAATGCGAAGTGGTCATCTTCTCCAGCATCTTGAAACCCAACAAGATCAGCTCCTGGCAGGCTGGAGCCCGACTTCTTCTCGTCGCGTCCGTCCGGCCACGGGAAAAAGCAACGACGGTTGTCTGCCAGATACGTCTCCGCTAGTGCCTCGCCAACTCTCCAGTCTTCCAATGCTTGCTGCGTCTGTGACAAGATACTCTCGAGAGCGGTTTGTTCAAAGTCTGTATCAGGAATACCTGCCAAGAGACCGCGCAGGTCGGCCGTTCCGGCGTCATCAAAGACAATCTCCGCAATCGGCCCGACCAAGGCTTCATCCAGCTGGTCGCGAGTCCAAGAGAATCCCCGGCCCGTGATCGGTGCAAAGCCAACTGAGTATTCTTCTATTCCGATGACAACGCTCATGCTGCCCATCCTTCTTGGTGTGCACAGAGCCATTTCCGAACTTGAAGCCTAAGGTAGTGGACCCAGGCAAACGGACTCCCTCATGCAAATGGTGGAGGTGGCGAGAGTTGAACTCGCGTCCAAATACGTTAAATACAGCGCTACTACAGGTTTAGTCGGCTGTTGTACCTTGCGCTCGGCCGGGAGTCGACGCCCCGCTCTGCACGATTTCCCGTTTGGTACTCTCTGG
>DASVKR010000046.1:0-7102 GCA_036385275.1 Candidatus Cryosericum sp.
ATGAGCTTGGCTCCGACAGTCTGAGCCGTGCGGACAGCCGCGTGAGCGATCGCATCCGGTGTATCCGACGCAGACGCGTCGTCGCGGGTTTCCACAGTGGTCCAGTACATCTTGCTTCGCTCGGTCGCCTCGATGATGCGACCCATCATCTCGACGGTTTCCACGGGAAACTTGCCGACGGCCGTCTCGTTGCTGAGCATGACAGCGTCTGTGCCGTCGAAGATGGCGTTGGCTACGTCTGTCACTTCTGCCCGCGTGGGAGATGGGTTTTCGACCATGGAGTTGAGCATCTGAGTCGCCGTGATAACGGGCTTGCCCATTCGATTGCACAGGGCGATGAGTCTCTTCTGGATGATGGGGACTTCCTCGATAGGCATCTCGACACCGAGGTCTCCCCGGGCGACCATGATGCCGTTTGCCACGGCAAGGATGCTCTCGATGTTTTGGACCGCCTGCCACTTCTCCACCTTGACGATGATCGGTACATGTGCTCCGTGGGTCTCCATGAGCGTGCGGAGCTCGCGGACATCGTCTGACGTGCGCACGAACGAGAGAGCCACATAGTCGACGCCCGCTCGCAGGCCCGTGACAAGATCATGCCTGTCCTTTTCAGTGATTGACGGGACATGGAGGTCCGACTGGGGGAAGTTGACCCCCTTGTGGTCGGAGAGTACTCCTCCCTTGAGGACGTCCGTCACGATGGTATCACCCCGGATTTCACGTGCCTTGAGACGAATCAGGCCGTCATTGATGAAGATGAGCTCTCCGGGCCGAACCTCGGTGGTGACAGGAGGGTAGTCCACGCTGGCTTGTTCGGCGTTTCCATCTACCACTTGGGTTGTAAGACGAAAGACACCTCCGGTCATGATCTCGCATGGTCCCTGACTGAACGTTCCCAGGCGGATCTTCGGTCCCTGGAGGTCCTGCAGGATGGCGAGTGGCAGGTTGAGTTGGCCGCGGACCTTCTTCACGGCAGCAATCGTGGCAAGTCGTTCTTCGTCCGTACCATGGGAGAAATTGATCCGAAAGACATCTACACCATGCTCCGCGAGCGCTTGGATCATCTCCTCGGAATTCGTCGCCGGCCCAAGTGTGGCGACCACCTTGGTACGTTTGACGTTCACGTTGTCAGGCATGCATTCCTCCATGGTCAGGATACAGACTGTCGATCTCCACTACATGATACTCCAACGCTGCCTGGCACAAATGGAAAGGGCCCCGAACGAATGTCCGGGGCCCGGATCTGGCGCGCTACAACATTTTGACAGCAATGTTCTACCGCGATATGATGAAGATGTTTCTATAAAGGTGTGACAGGCTGGTGTTCCTGTGTCCTGGTGCATGTGGGTAATGCGCTGCAGGTATCCTGCGGTGTGGTGCGGTGCTGTTCTCATCGATGTGAGAAGTGGGTCCGTCAATCAAGGAGACTCCGATGGCCAAGACTTGTTTCAACCAATGGGATCCAGTTTGTGGCATGTTGAACGACAATTGCGAGGCTGAATACACTGAGGAGTTCGAAGACAAGACCTACGGTTTCTGCAGCCAGTGGTGTAAGGACTCGTTCCACGGGAATCCCCAAAGATACGTTGAAATGCCCGCATCACGTAAAGGCATGCCGACGCACAAGGACGTTCCCGAGAAGCACTAGCAAAGCTTTCTCCACCATCCGAAACGGCTGAGCGGCTCGGATTTCTTCGAGCCGCTCATGTTGTTCATGTCGTTCTGAATGTCGCCCGCACAGATTGAGAGTGTCAGGTGCTTTTCCCTATGAATGCTCCTGCCATGGGCGAGAGATAGATTGTCCCACGCTATGTTCCAGCGTCGCCTTCATGTCCTGGTACTGCTCCTTGGTCAATTCGCCGTTGGCAAATCCGTGGCAGACCTGTTCAAGGAATACCTGCCCCTGCAACTGCCACCCGAAGAGGTGCGCAACGGCCGCAAGATGACCATCATCGCCGAGCCGGGCGCCGATGAGGCAAAGGGTGGTTTGTTCGGCGAATAGACGGAAACGCTACCTTGCTTTGAGCTGGCCCTTGAGGTAGTTCAGCAGAACGAGCGCACTGTTGTGTTCGGTGTCCTTAGCTGCGTACAACAGCGTGAGTGGACCACGGTGGGCTATCTCCAGCAGTAACGCTACCAGATCCGGTTGGCTGTCCAGTTGGGCGGTGTACCGTGTTTCAAACTCCGGCCACTTTACGATGTCGTGCGCATACCACGTGCGCAGTTCTGCTGTCGGCGCGATCTCACGCAGCCACGAGTCGGCGTGCAACCGCTCACGGGTAAAGCCGCGAGGCCACAGTCGCTCTACCAGAACACGCGTTCCGTCGACGGGACTGTATTCTTCGTATACACGCTTTGCCTGGAACGGTTCAGGCATGGGTTCCTCCTGTCGCCGCGAATGTGACCAGAGCTGCTAGTTGAACGATACGAGGATGGCTACGATGCCTGCCGCGAACGCCAGCAGACTGAGCAGCAGCCAGATCGTACCGGCATGACTCATGCGGCTTCGGACCTGCTGTTCATTCTTCCAGGTCAGGACGCTGTATTCCTTGCCCTCGCCGCGGCGTGCCACCCAGAACCCGTTGACAGCCTCGACAGGGCCGACAAAGAATGCCTGGCTGCCAGGGGCGAACGATGTCTCGACGGCGTGAAAGTTGGGCTTGTTCAGGCGACCGAACAGACCACGGTTGGTGACGTAGGGGGCAATGATAGGGTTTGTGATGTCATGGATGGACTGATCAAACGTCGAAGGTGCGTCCAAGTTCGGCATGCCGCCGCGCTCGTCAAACCACAACTCGCCGGCTCCCTTCATCCGGAACGGTGTGCTGGCAGACTGTGACCACACGGTCTGCCACTTGGTTGTAGAGCCGTCATCGTCCGGTACCTCGGTTCCCCTCTCCAGATGTGCGCTCCACGCGACCGCTGGGCGAACAGAGTAGGGTGTCGTGAGCTGCTGGTCGGCAATGATGGTGCCCTGGAACTTGCCATAGAAACGTCCCAGCGCAGCCTGACCAAGATTCAGTGCCTCTGCCTGGTTGAGCTGGGCGGCATGTGCCTTGCGCGATCTGGATGCGAAATAGAGCCCTGCAGACAGAACGATGAGTACCAAACCGCTGATGAATTGACCTGCATTCATGGGTCACTCCTCTCTGGGATCACGACACGGCGATACTATACCAGAAGATGGGGGATTTATGCAAGAGGCGGGAGTCGTGGTGCGCCCTCGCCTCGTCCTGATGATAGTGCTGTGTCTGCGCTAGAACAGCGGTTTGATGCCTGCGATGAGCAGGGCAGCCATGCCGATCAGCTTCATGAAGATCAGCAGGGCAGGTCCTGCCACGTCCTTGAGCGGATCGCCCACGGTGTCTGCAGCGACGGCCGCCTGATGTTCGAAGGAGCCCTTGCGTCCACTGTCTTCGATGAGTTTCTTTGCGTTGTCGAAGGCTGTGCCTGTGTTGTTGAAGAATGGCCCCAGCAAAGCTGAGCTGAGTACTGCTCCGATGAGGAGTGCACCGAGCGCCCAGTGACCGAACACCAGTCCCACGAAAATCGGCACCGCGATGCTGATGACGCCCGGGAGGATCATCTCTTTGAGAGCGTTGCGTGTCGAGATGTCGATGCAGGTCGCATAGTCTGGCATGGCCTCGCCCTTCAGGATGCCGGGTATGGTCCTGAATTGGCGGCGGACCTCGTCGACCATGAGCATTGCCGTCTTGGCTGCCGAGCCGATGGTCAGTGAACTGATGAGGTACGGAAGGCAGATGCCGAGGAGGATAAATGCAATGGAGTAGGGCTCCATCACGTTCATCGTCTTGAGACCGACAATGGAGAAGTACGTCGAGAACAGGACAAATGAAGTCACTGTGCCGGATGACATGGCATAGGCCTTGGTCGTCGCCTTCATGGTGTTGCCGACTGAATCGAGTTGTGACAGTGAGTGCACGATCTGCTCGTGCGCCCCTGACATCTCTGCGATACCTGAGGCATTGTCGATGATCGGACCGAAGGCATCGGCTGTCATGATGTAGCCGATGAGCAAGTCGGTACCGATGTTGACAGCGACGATTGCCAGAAGCGAGCCGCCCGAGATGAAGTATGCCGCAGCGACAGCAATGACAATCATCACGATGGATCCCAGTGGACTCTGCAGGCCAGCCGATAGCCCTGTGATGACGTTGAGCGCCACGCCGCGCTTGGATGCTTCGGCAATGTCGTGGACCGGTTTTCCCGAGGAGCCCGCGTAGTACCGGGTGATGATCGAAGACACAAGGGTGGTTGCAACTCCCAGACAGGTACCGATGAAGAGGGCCATGTCGTGAACCAGGAAATGGCTGACCAGAAAGGAGCCGAGCACTGCAAAGACGGTGGTCACAGCCATGCCCCAGTAGAAGGCGGTCTCGGGCTTGCTTCGGTCGAAGAGCCGTATGGAGAGGACGCCAAGCATCGAAGCAGCAAGGCCGGCCGACTGCAGGAGCATAGGGAAGAAGAGCACGGCGCCTCCGTACTTGGGGACCAGCGTGAGAGCAACGACCATTCCAGTCACGATATCGTCGGAGAACGTCTGGAACAAATCTGCGCCTCTGCCGGCACAATCGCCTACGTTGTCACCGACGAGATCAGCAACAACAGCCGGGTTGCGTGGGTCGTCCTCAGGGATATTCGCCTCGACCTTGCCGACGAGATCGGCTCCGATGTCGGCTGCCTTGGTATAGATACCTCCGCCGATCTGGGCAAAGAGAGCCGCGAGACTCGCGCCGAATCCAAAGCCGACGAGGGGGTTTGGATCCTTGAACAGCAGATAGAGTACCGACAGCACGACAAGACTGAATCCCGTGATCGAGAAACCCATAATGGATCCACCAAAGACGGCCGTGTGGAATGCCGTGTTCACCGACCGGGTCGCGTCGTCGGCGGTCTTGACGTTAGCACGGGTGGACGCGCTCATGCCCATGTACGCCGTGATCAGCGAGGTGAAGACGCCAAGTACGAATGTCACTGCGATCCAGATGTTCAGTGTGAAACCCAGAACGATTGCTACGACAGGAGTGACGAGCAGAATTGCCCGGAGTTGGCGAGAAAGGTACGCTCGGACTCCAATAGCTATGTAGCTGCCGATTTCGCTCATTTTCGGTGAGGAGATCTTGGCTGCTCTTAGCCTGAGGAACAGATAGAGTGCGGCTCCAATACAGGTAAGGCCAGCCACGACAGGAATGATGAGTAGGTTCATTTCGTGCCTCCAAAGGCTGGCTTCCGGGGAGAGCCCTTATTCGACAAGCAACATTGGAGACCCCGGCCGACCACACCAATACCTTGTCATTATACAAATGTGCGCATTCTGTCAACCCGAGATTCGGGCTCTAGAGGGAGCTGTGATGCGAAGGGACTGTGAGCGACTCGTTTTACTGTTTACTGGAGCGACACCTCGTCCGAGTCCTCGTCGAATGCCAGCAGATTGCCAAACCGGGCCCAGTTGATGAAGGTCGCAAAGGTGGACTCCGGGTTTTCATTGGGCAACAGCTGTGCCAGGCGGTCTTGGACGTCGTCGTCGAGCATGGTACCATTCCGGGATGCCTGGACGTCCGCATGAATCGTCTTGAAGATGCTGAGAGTCAGGATCTGCTGTTTCCAGACGACTTTCTGATCCTCGGTGTCCATGCCCGCAAACCGGTGCCCCAGCGGCGTCAGCACGGTGCGCTGCTTTGGCGTATCGATGAAATCCAGCATCTCGGCAACTTTGACGATGTTGATGAGGTCACTGAACTCCTTGCCGAATTCGTGAGCCAGAACGAAGACGTCGCCTTGGCCGCCATGCGAGTCCAGGTATTCGACGAAGCTGACGACGTCACTTGACGAGACGGGTGGAAGTGGTTCATAGACAGGTTGCAAGGGAGTGCTCACGACTGCAGGAGGAATGTCGGGCAGTTCGTTCGTCGTAATGATGTCGTGGAGGTAGTCGACCATTGCCAGAAATTCGGGAGCCCGGTAGTCGCGAGGTCGTGCCAGCTTGTTCTGAACGATTGTACGGATGCGCCCCGGGTTCGCCGAGAAGACAACGATGCGATCGGCCATATAGACGACTTCCTTGATATCGTGGCTGACCATGACGATGGACGCCGGTTGACCTTCGGCTTCATCCCAGATGTCGACCAGATCTGTGCGGAGCGACTCCGCGGTCAAGGCGTCCACTGCACTGAACGGCTCGTCCATGAACAGCAGCTCAGGCTGTACGGCAAGACCGCGCGCGATGCCCACACGCTGCTTCATGCCGCCCGAGATCTCGCGTGGATACGCCTCTTCGAAGCCCTCGAGACCGACCATCTTGATCACGGTGCCGACACGGCGCTGCACTTCTTCACGTGGAAGTTGCAGAGGGACGAGGACGGACTGGATGTTTTCGCTTACGGTCATCCACGGGAAGAGGGCGAACATCTGGAAAACCATGCCGACACCCGGGGTCAGGCCCGTCATTTCCTTGCCACGGGCGAACACCTTGCCGCTCGTGGGCCGCATGAGGCCAGCCAGAATGCGCAGAAATGTCGACTTGCCACAGCCCGAAGGGCCGAGCAGGCAGATGATTTCTGCCTTCCGGATATCCATACTGATGTTGTCCAGAACGGTCACCATGTTTCCGTTGGGCATCGAGAAACGCTGAGTGACGTTCTCACTGGAAAGCAGGACGGGCTGCTGCACAGAGTCTTCCATGGGGCCTCCTCTACTTGCTGAGGTTATACTGCGTGCTGGCGACGGCGTACAGCCTGCGCCAGACGAAGCGGTTGATGAGCACGACGGTCAGCGACATGATGAGGATTGCAGCGGCCAGTTCGGCGAATTTGGCGCCGAACGCGGCCTCACTGATGACAGATCCGATCCCCTGCGCCCTGAGAGTCTGACCACGGAACGTCACAATCTCGGCGACGATGCTGGCGTTCCAGGCTCCACCTGTCGCTGTCACCCAACCTGTCACGAGGTAGGGGAATATGGCCGGCAGGTACAGCGACCAGAAGCGTTGCCTGCCCGTGATACGATAGCTGGCAGCCGCCTCTTTGAGGTCGGAGGGAATGGCCTGTGCACCGGCAATGACATTGAACAGGATGTACCATTG
>DASVKR010000047.1:0-6511 GCA_036385275.1 Candidatus Cryosericum sp.
CGAGCGCATAAGGCTTCAGGAGCGTATCTGTGGTCGCGTGGTTGTTGGCAAGGCACCCGCCACTGCAGTAAAAGCGTGCCCAGCAGCTACCACACTCCTCTTTGGCAAACAGAAAGTTGGCGTGAGCGAACTCCGCCACCAACTCAGGACGGTCCAGCGCCGGGTTCATGAGCACATTGCCCATCCTGTACTCCTGAACGCCGTCGAACTGATGGCAGGGAAACACGTCCCCATTCGGAGCAACAGCCATATATTCGACACCAGCCCCGCATCCATAGATGCGTTTGCTGAGACACGGGCCTGCCTCGAGATCCAGCTTGAAGTGAAAGAAATCAAACCCCGCACCTGAGCCCAGTTCACTCAGGAAGTACGCGATGAGTTCCTCATACTGGGTACGAATTGCCGGCAGGTCACTTGTCTGAAGGGCAAGAGCCGAGTCTGCGGAAAGCACGACAGGCTCCATCGAGATGTACTTGAACCCCAGACTATGGAGTTCTCGAACGCTTTGGGCAAATGCCAGCGTGTTGCGTGCATACGTTCCCCGCACGAAGTAGCCACCTTCATCGCGCGTCCGCGTGAAGTGCCGTATCCGTTCAACGATGGTATCGAACGTGCCACGCTCGTCCTTGAAGACACGGTTGGCATCGTTGACCCTCCGGCCGCCGTCCAGGCTGAGGACAACAGACACATCATTCGCCTCGAGCACCGGGAACATGTCGTCCCGAAGCAATGAGCCGTTGGTCGTCAGCGTGAACCGCCATTTCTTCAGGGGATATGCTGACCGCGCGTACGCCATGGTGTCAACGACAACGTTCCAATTCATGAGCGGCTCACCACCGAAGAAGTCGACCTCGACGTTGTGGTGAAAACCACTCTCGGTCACGAGAAAATCGATTCCTGCACGGGCAACTTCCCGCGTCATCAACGTTGTGTCGCCATGGTAGTCACCCCCATGGGCGAAACAATACGCGCATGAAAAGTTGCACTCATGCGCGACGTTGAGGCACAGCGACTTCAGCGTCAACGCCGATCCGTCCTCTGTAGGCTGTGTTGCCTGCGTGAACAGACACCCTGCAGCGACAAGCTGCTCGAGTTCACCTTCGATTTCGGTGATTGTCTGCGCGTCCAGACCTGTCAGCCGTTGGACCGACTCGCCTTCCGTCGAAGGGTCCGCGAGAACCACCTGAAGATAATTGTACACTCGCTCGTCAAGCGAGAAGATCGACCCCGATGGAATGTCCAGGAGCACAAAAAAACCGCCTCTCTCGAAGAGATGGGTCGAGGCGGGTAGAATGCGGGAGAGCGCCAAGAGCTACCAGATAAACCGCGCGGGCTTCTTCCTGGTTTCGCAGACCTGATTGCCTACGGTCGAGGACGTCTTGCAAGCGGACTTGCAGGGAGTCTGGCACTCACGACACGCCTTCGCAAGCTTGTCGTCGATGTCAATGGTCTTTGTTGCTACCACCTTGATGAACTTCACAGTGTTGCTCCCTTCTCAAACCAGGATTTTGTCCACATAATATCTACGATAAGCAGCCATAAGTCAAGAGGTTCAGCATGAAAACCATCTATCTCGTACGCCACGCCGAAACGAGTTGGAATCTCGAGGGCAAAGTCCAGGGCAGCCATGATACGCCCTTGTCCATCGATGGCCTCGCCCAGACAGTGAAGACTGTGGCTTTTCTCTCGGCTCTCCGATTCGATGCGATCTTCACGAGTCCACTGGCTCGCGCCCGTGCCATCGCAGAACCCGTGGGCGTCAACCTGGGCATCTCACCCATCGTCGTGCCCGAGCTGCGCGAGATCGAGTTCGGAGGCTGGGAGGGGCACACGTGGAACGAGATAGAGGCCATCTACCCGGCAACGTTGGCCGCTTGGGAACTCAAGTCACCAGAAACCCGGCCGGATGGCGGCGAGTCTCTGGCTGATGTGCATCGCCGCGCCGGAAAGGTGCGTTCAATGGTCGAATCCAGTTCCGGCGATCTGGCACTCGTCGTCGCTCACGGAGGGCTCAATCGCGTCCTCATCTCGGTATTGCTGGACCTTCCCCTCAGCAGCTATAGCAGCTTCACCCAGCCAAACGCCTGCATTTCGGTCTTCGAGGCCAAGGCCGGCAAGTGGCAGGTCCGAGTCATCGACTCGACCTGCCACCTCGCGTAGCTCGATTCCCTCGCAGTCTTTCTAAGCCTTCCGGGTCAACTCGAATCCCTCCTGCAGTGCTCGGAAGTTGGCCTCCAAAGCCTTTGCCGGCACTGTACGAGATAGGGTGTCGCGGATTGTCCCAAGTTCCAGAGGAATCAGGCCGGTCCCCATGGCCGCTCCAAGCAGGACAACGTTAGCAACCTGTGGCAACCCGATTTCCTCAGCCATAGCAGCGGCAGGGACAGCGTAGACCGCCACAACCTGTGAGCGAAGATACACCAGGAGATCCTCCACTGCAGGATAAGCTACACCTCCCAGCGAGACGCTCACTGGGATGATCGGACAAACCTCGGTAATGACAACAGTATGATGGTTGGCTCTTGTGAGTGACCGTACCGTCTCGACGGGCTCGAACCCAATGATGAGGTCAGCCTCACCCTCCGGAATCATTGGGCTGTGTACATCTCCCAATCGAAGTTCACACACGACCGAGCCACCTCGCTGTGCCATGCCGTGAACCTCGCTCATGACAGCATTTACGCCAGCCGCAATGGCAGCTCGTGCGATAATACTGGCGCCAGTGATAATCCCTTGACCTCCGACTCCGGCAAAGAACACATTCAGTGAACTCATTTCTTCACCCCGATCGCATGCACTGCACAAACCTGCGAGCACACGCCGCATCCGTCGCACAGCTCCTGGTTGATCTCAGCTTTTCCTTCAGACACAAAAATGGCAGGGCAAGCAACATCATGTACACATGTCAGGCAGGCTGTACAGACGCTGTGGTCGACCTGAAACGTCTGCCAAATCCCCTTCGCACGCTTCGCACGGTCGAGGAGAAGGCTGCAAACCTGTTTAGCTACAATGACGGCGACGCCGTCCACCTGGGCAGCCTCCTTGTAGGCCTCGGTAGCCTCGGCCACCCTGTACGGGTTGATAACCTTCACGAATGGAACGCCCATTGCCTTTGCCACCGCTTCGATACTGATAGCTGGTGCCGGATCGCCCACGGCATCCGTCAGCATGGACGGATTGGGCTGATGTCCCGTCATCGCAGTTGTCCGATTGTCCAGGACCGTAAGGACAAACCGATGTTTGTTATGAATGGCACTTGCGAGAGCGGACAGCCCGGCATGGAAAAAGGTGCTGTCACCGATAAACGAGAAGACCCTCTGGTCGGTCGCCACGTCGAAGCCACCGGCAGTACCCACACTGGATCCCATGGACAGGAGATAGTCCGCTGCGCTGAATGGAACTGCCATACCGAGCGTATAGCAACCGATGTCGGAGGCAAAGACAGGTTCCGGGATTCCGAGTTCACGTATAGCTCGACGCACAGCGAGATACGATCCACGATGAGGGCATCCGGGACAAAGGACCGGCGGCCGCGATGGCAGCGGCGATGACCAGGGCTGCACCTTGCCTGAGGCAGGCACATGCAATAGTACGCCGAAGTGATTGGCCAATGCCTTTGCCACAACATCAACGTTGAGCTCGTGTACGCGCGGCACAAGGAGTTCCTCCTTGCCACATACCGGCGTCCTGGTGCCATGCGACAGGAAGTCGGCCTTGATGTCATTTTCCATGAGAGGCTCGAGTTCTTCGACGACAAGCAGCTCGTCAACGTCCGCAGCAAACTCTCGGATCCTGTCGAGCGGCAGCGGATAGGAGAAACCTGTCTTGAACACTCGTGCAGAAAGTCCGAGTTCCTCCAGGGCGTCAACGACGTAGTTGAAAGTGCTACCCACGGTAACGATCCCCACGCGTCCCCCGACACCCACGTCGACGACGTGGTTCAGCGAAGACGTTTCACTGAGATGTCGAGCCTCGGCGAGTCTGCTCAGCAGCTTGACATGCATGTTCGAGGAGTTGGCAGGCACCGGCACAAATCTTGCAGGGTCTTTCTCAAAGACGCCTTTCCTCACCACAGGCTTTCTATCACCGAAAACGACGTCACCGCGCATATGAGCAACACGGGTAGTCGTTCGGAACAGAACGGGGAGCTCCAGTTTCTCCGAAATGCTGTAGGCCTCTACCATGTAGTCCTTGGTTTCCTGAGGACTCGAGGGTTCCAGCATGGGCACGTTCGCGAGGCGCGCGTAGTATCTGTTGTCCTGTTCATTCTGTGACGAGTGCGTCGATGGATCGTCCGCGGAAAGGACGACGAATCCCGCCCTGGTCCCTATGTATGCGGTCGTCATGAAAGAATCCGACGCAACGTTCAGCCCAACGTGTTTCATGAACGTGAAGGACCGGACACCACTTGCTGCAGCGGCTGCTGCAATCTCAAGGGCCACCTTCTCGTTCGCGGAATACTCGAAGTACACTCCTGAGGCTTTCGCGACGATGCTGAACACGTCTCCGATCTCTGACGACGGGGTCCCAGGATAACTGGCCGCCACACCGATACCGGCTTCCAGAGCACCACGGACCGCGGCTTCGTTGCCAAGAAGCAGCTCATGATCCCCTGCCTTACCGTCAACCAACGCTTGATACTTCATGTCACCTCCTGACCTCTTTCAGACGCTATTTTCATAGCATACCGCGCCCCCTTCGGCTGTCAAAGGGCTACTGCACTGTGTGTAGCTTGTTGACTTGCAGGAAAGGACCTTTCACCGTACACTGAGCATACAGAAGAGTTCTTCTCTTCCCAACCGCTCGACACAAGGAGGAACTGTCATGGAGAAGTGGATTTGCACTGTGTGTGGATACGTGTACGACCCTGCTATCGGTGACAGCACGCAGGAAATCAACCCCGGCGTCAAGTTTGAGGATCTCCCAGAGAGCTGGGTCTGCCCAGACTGCGGCGCCGCCAAGGACCTCTTTGAGAAAGCGTGACGGCTGACGGTCACAATGAAGTACCTCATTGCCGGAGGCTGGGCTGCCGGCACAGTGGCGGCACAGCACCTGCGAAAGCTTGATCCGTCGTCGGAGATTACGGTCGTCGACGCCGAGTCTGTAGCCTATTATCCTCGCCCTGACTTGATCGAGTACCTAGCCGGTCGCAAGTCCAAAGACCAGCTTATTGTGCACGGGGCAAGCTGGTATGGCGAAAACAGAATAACTCTCATCAGTGGACGCCGCATCATGCACGTGCACGCCATAGAGCACGAAGTGACGCTCGATGACGGGGCTGCGATTTCCTACGACAAGCTGTTGCTGGCGAACGGAGCGTCACCCTTTGTGCCGCCCCTGCCCGGCGCCGACCAGGTCGGTGTCTTCACCCTCAGGACACTCGATGATGCAGATGCCTTGCTGGCACGCATCGTTCCAGATGCGAACGTGGTTGTCGTGGGCGGGGGCCTGCTGGGCCTTGAAGCAGCGAGGGCTTTGGCAGAGCGACGAATGAGACCTTCCGTCATCGAGTTCGCCAGCCGGCTATTGCCCAACCAGCTCGACGAATGCTCGGCTGAAATGCTCGTGGAACACCTCCGCGGGTTAGGCGTCACAGCTCTGCTCGGCGCCGAGTCTCAGCAGATTCTCTCGGGGGAACACGGCACGGCAGGCGTCCTCCTCAAGGACGGTCGTCTCGCCCAAGGCGAGTTCGTTCTGTTCTCAACCGGAGTCCGCCCCAATGTCACCGTCGCTCGGGAAGCGGGTATTGCCATAGGACGGGGCGTTCAGGTGAATGATTCGATGCAAACGTCTGCACCTGACGTCTATGCCGCCGGCGACGTCGTCGAGCACCGCGGACATGTCTACGGTATCATCCCTCCCTGCCTGGAACAAGCCAGAGTAGCAGCTCAGAACATGGTTTCCCCCAACACAGCTACGTACGAGGGAAGTATTATGTCGAGTTCGCTCAAGACTTGCGGAATCGACGTTCTAAGCATGGGCAACGTCAATCCGACCAAGGAGCAGCATGTGCAGGTGATCCAGGTCCAAGGTCAACAGACCTATCGCAAGGTCGTCCTCGAGAACGGCATCATCGTCGGCATTATCCTCTATGGAACGACGAACGGAGCGCGCCAGCTACAGCAGGCGCTAAGATCGCACGCCGATCTTATGGCGTTTCAGGACCGACTGACTGATCTTGACTGGGATTTCGCCGGCATGTAGCATTGGCCCGCGACTGAGCAACCAATGACCTCACGCCCCGCACCACTGCGGGGCGCTTCTCTATCTCCCTGAGTCCCAATCGCCCGAGAAGGTCGTCTCGAGAGTCGAGACAACCATGCTGTCGTCCGTCACGACTCCAACTTCACGGTTCTCATCGAGTGAGCCGGCGCTGAGATTATGCGACCCGACATACGCCAGGTGCTTATCCACCACGATATACTTCGCGTGAAGATAGGGAGTCTCAAGGTACCGCACGGTGACTCCGGTTCCTTCCAGCTCCGATCTTGTCACAGCATTGACGGCAATG
>DASVKR010000048.1:0-7177 GCA_036385275.1 Candidatus Cryosericum sp.
CCGTCGTATGACCCAGGGTCGCGAGGCACTTGGTGATGGCAGCAGTCAGTGTCGTCTTGCCATGGTCAACGTGACCGATGGTTCCAACGTTGACGTGCGGCTTGTTACGCTCAAATTTCTCTTTCGCCATGATAACCTCCCTGTCTGATTACGCCTTACTGGACGAACCCTCGAACTTGGTGACAACTTGTTCCCTTACGTCCTCAGAAACCCTCTGATAATGCGAGAACTCCATTGAGAAAGAACCACGACCCTGCGTCAGGGAACGCAGAATCGTCGTATATTCAAACATGGCCGCCAGAGGTGCTGATGACTCGACCACCTGCAGGTGCCCACGATCTTGAATCTGTTGGATGCTACCCCGTCTCGCCGTCACGCTACCAATGACGTCGCCGATATTCTCTTTCGGGACGACTATCTCGAGTTTCATGATCGGTTCAAGAAGGAACGGGGATGCTTTTGTACAACCTTCGCGCAGCGCCTTTGAAGCAGCGATCTTGAAAGCCATTTCTGATGAGTCTACTGGATGATACGATCCGTCCGTAAGCGCAACCGTCACGTCGACAAGCGGGAATCCAAGGATTGGCCCTGAGGTGACTGCTTCGCGAACGCCGGCTTCGACAGATGAGACGAACTGTTTTGGCACCGAACCACCGACGGTCTTGTTCACAAACACGATTCCCGTACCACGCTCTCCTGGAGTGATTCTCAGGACGACGTCACCATATTGGCCGTGCCCTCCGGTCTGCTTGATGTACCTTCCCTGCTGGACGACTTCGCGACCAATTGCCTCACGGTATGCGACCTGCGGTTCACCAACGCTGGCATTCACCCCATATTCCCGCAACAGACGATCAATGATGATCTCCAGGTGGAGTTCACCCATCCCCGAAATGATTGTCTCGGAGGTCTCTTCGTCTGTTTTGATTCGGAACGTAGGATCTTCGATCGCGAACTTGGCCAGTGACGCGGCAAGTTTCTGTTGATCAGCCTTGGTCTTTGGCTCAACGGCAACCGAAACCACCGGCTCGGGAAAATGCATGGTTTCCAACTGAATGAGCTTCTCTTCGTCGCACAGGGTCGTACCAGTGATGACGTCTCTCGAACCAACGATAGCCCCGAGATCACCCGCGCCAAGCTCCTCGACATCCTCACGCTTGTTGGCATGCATCCGAAGCAGCCTGCTGACCCGCTGCTTGTCACCCTTGTTCGCGTTCACGACATATGAGCTGCTCCTCATGACTCCTGAGTAGACACGTATGTAGGACAGAATACCGACATAGGGGTCGGACACGATCTTGAAGACCAGAGCCACCAAAGGACCGTTCACGTCGCTCATGACGTCTACCTTCTCGTCAGTTCCCGGAACCTTGCCAACAGCCGGCTTCACATCCAATGGCGAAGGGAGATAGTCCACAATGCCATCCAGCAAGAGCTGGATGCCCTTGTTGCGAAATGACGAACCAACGAACACTGGGACTATAAGATTCGCAATTGTTGCCCGACGAAGAGCAGGCTTGACATGACCCCACTCCATCGTTCCGGTAGCGACATACTCCTCCAGAGCCTCGTCGTCCACTTCGGCTACTGCCTCGATAAGGTGCTCGCGAGCTTCAGCAACCTGAGCGGCGTCACGTTCGTCAAGTTCAACCGTTTCATAGGTTTCCCCGGTAGGATCAGTGAGCAGGTGCTTCTTAGCTTCCATCACATCGAGGATTCCTGCGAACGTATCTTCCTTTCCGACCGGCAATTGCACTAAGGCAGGCCGCGCTCCCAGTTTCTCGCGAATTGCCGCAACTGTTTTCCCAAAATCCGCACCAACACGGTCGTACTTGTTGATGTAAACGATGCGCGGAACATGGTACTTATCCGCCTGACGCCACACGGTCTCCGACTGAGCCTGTACCCCCTCGACACTAGACAGGATGATTATGCCCCCGTCAAGCACTCTGAGAGCGCGTTCCACTTCTGCCGTGAAGTCCACGTGGCCGGGCGTATCAATGATGTTGATTTTAAAACCCTTCCAGAAGGCAGTGACAACAGCAGACTGAATCGTAATGCCGCGCTCACGCTCCTGAGGAAGAAAATCAGTGGTCGTATTGCCATCATCGACATTGCCAAGCTTGTACGTGGACCCGGTATAATAGAGAATTCGTTCCGAGGTCGTCGTTTTCCCGGCATCGATGTGAGCAATAATACCGATGTTTCGTATGTTGTTCAGATCGTTCTGATTAAGCATGCAGTGCCAGTAACCTTCGACAGCGTTCCAACTCTACCAGCGATAGTGAGAGTACGACTTGTTCGCCTCTGCCATCCGGTGGACATCCGACTTCTTCTTGAAGGCGGAGCCAGTTTCAGAAACCGCGTCAATCATCTCATATGCTATCTTCTCGATCATCGACTTGCCAGCGCGTTTCTTCGCGGCATCGACGATCCATTCCATGCTCAGGTTGATACCGCGACGCGAGTCAACCTCAACAGGTACCTGAAGTGTAGCTCCACCCACTCGGCGGGGCTTCACCTCAACCAGGGGTCGGCATTTCTCAACGGCCTGCTGGAAGACTTCGATGCCGGGCTTTGCGCCCTTCCCGTCGATGAGCTTGATGGCCCCATACACGATACCCTGTGCCTTGACCTTCTTGCCCTTCTTGAGGATCTTGTTGATGAAGTGGTTCAACAGCTCGCTGTTGTAGATGGGATCAGCCTGAGCTGGCTTGCGGAACTGCCGCTTCTTCCTAGGCATTACTTGCCACCTTTCTTTGCTGCGACGACCTTCTTGGCTCGCTTGGCTCCGTACTTTGAACGTGCCTTCATGCGATTGGCCACGCCTGCAGTGTCCAGTGTTCCACGAATGATGTGATAGCGCACGCCAGGCAAATCCTTGACCCTGCCGCCACGAATCAGCACCATCGAGTGCTCCTGGAGATTATGACCGACACCGCCGATGTAAGCCGTGACCTCCATGCCATTTGTCAGACGAACTCTGGCAATCTTGCGCAATGCGGAGTTAGGCTTCTTCGGTGTCGCGGTCTTGACCTGGGTGCAGACACCCCTCTTCTGTGGGCAACCCTTGAGAGCCGGAGTCTTTGTCTTAAACTTCGGCTGTACGCGGGGCGACCGCACCAGCTGATTAAATGTCGCCATACAATTTCCTCCTAAGGACGTAAATACACATCCTTAAATGATACGCATTAGGGGGCAAGTGTCAAGCGCTTGCCCCCTTGACAAATTACACTCGCACAGCCCAGACGTCGCTCGCTCGACTCTCTGGTCGCGTCTGCCCTAGCTCTGGTTCCCGCGAGCCTCCCGCAAAGGTTCCGCCTGGGTCTTGCGCTTCTCAAACATGAGCTCTGGGGATGATGTGCCTGCAGGAATCGACTTGCCCACGATGACTGCCTCCTTGAGGCCGGTGAGTCGGTCGATCTTGCCCTTGATAGCTGCGTCAGCAAGCACTCTTGGCGTCTCCTGGAACGACGCAGCGGACAGGAAACTGTCCGTTTCGAGAGAAGATTTTGTGATGCCTTGAAGGACCAGGTCAAAAGACGCAGGCT
The DNA here is from genome assembly GCA_036385275.1 of Candidatus Cryosericum sp. Taxonomy (GTDB): domain Bacteria; phylum Caldisericota; class Caldisericia; order Cryosericales; family Cryosericaceae; genus Cryosericum. Next base: position 3,552 of record DASVKR010000048.1, read on the forward strand.
TGCCACCCTGCGCGCGGACCTTGCGGTTCTGCAGCAGGAGTTCATGCTTGCTCACTATCTGGTCGGTGAAGAATGTGGTATCGCCCGGGTCAACGACCTTCACTTTCTTCAGCATCTGGCGAATGATCATCTCCACGTGCTTCACGTTGATATCGACACCCTGAGAACGATAGACCTTCTGGACTTCTTGAACCAGGTAGCGGGCCGTCTCTTCGACGCCCACCAGCTCCAGGAGACCTTTGGGGTCGATGGAACCCTCGGTAAGCTGGTCGCCCACGCGCACGTGCGCTCCATCCTTGACGCGGAACCTGGTCGTCGGCGAGACTTTGAACTTGGCTTCGGCACCAGTTCTGGTCGTGACGACAATCTGCTTCCTCTCCTCAAAATTCTTCTCTTTCACATCGACGATGTGCAGCACACCATCCAGCGTCGAGACGACCGCTTGGCCCTTTGGCGTGCGTCCTTCAAAGATCTCCTCGACACGAGGCAGACCGGTTGTGATATCAACGACCGCGATGCCTCCCGTATGGAATGTGCGGAGGGTGAGCTGCGTACCGGGTTCGCCGATGGACTGGGCTGCGATGACCCCGACCGCCTCCCCGACCTGAACATCATTGCCGGTGGAAAGGTCACGGCCATAGCACATCGCACAGACGCCATTCTCACTTTGGCACGTGATGGCAGAACGAAGGCGCACGCTGGTGATGCCAAACTGCTCGATAGCAATCGCCGCCTCGTCACGGATGAGGCCATCCTTGGGAACAAGAACGATATCTTCGCCTACGACCACCTGGACGGACGTGATGCCGGCGCGTTTCGTTGCCGCAAGCACCTTCTCAGTAAGAGTATCCCCCTTCTCTGCAAGAGTCCTCTTTCCCTCAGCAGATACGATGTCTGTCGCAACGGGTCGGTCGAGGATACGTTCGAGCGTCGTCTTCGACCAGACAGGGTTCACCTTGATCGTCGATGCGTGAAGCACGATATCATCGGCTGCGTACCGGCCGGCAATCTGTTCGCGGAGCCCAACAATGACGGCACCGCCGTCGACGACAGGCTGAACAGTCAAGCCCCCGACATACCTCTGGATCTTCAGGAACTTGAGGCCGAGAGCCTCCAGGCGTTTCGCCTGTTCCCAGGAGATCTCCTCGCCGGGCTGAATGATGGTCTCTCCGGTCAGAGGATTGATGACCTGTTCGTCGGCGATCTTGCCCGCCAGTTCCTCCGAAAGGGAGGACACCACCAGATTGCCAATCTTGATCTCACGGGCCTGAGAGTGCGTGCAGTCCTCTTCGCGGACCACCAGTTCGTGCGCGACATCGACAAGACGACGCGTCAAATAGCCCGAGTCGGATGTCTTCAGTGCCGTGTCGGCCTGTCCCTTGCGGGTACCGTGGGTCGAAAGGAAGTACTCCAGTACAGATAGGCCTTCGCGCAGATTGGACTTGATGGGGAACTCAATGATCTTTCCCGAGGGGTCCGACATCAAGCCTCGTATACCCGTCATCTGTACGATCTGCTTCTTGCTTCCACGGGCACCGGAGTCGGCCATGATACGCACAGAGTTCTCTTCAGTAAGATTGCGGAAGACGGCTCGTTCGATCTCTTCGCCCTTCTCCTGCCAGACCTTAACCACCTTGAGGTAGCGGTCGTTGTACGAGAGAAGACCATTCTCGTAGAATTCGTTGATCTCGCGGACAGTCCTGTCGGCATCGTCGAGGATACGCTGCCGCTCGTGTGGCACTTCCATGTCCGACAGTCCAATGGATATGCCCGATTCGGTCGCATACTTGAATCCGAGTGCCTTGATGTTGTCGAGAAGGACATTGGTCTTAGACACGCCAAACTGGCGCGAGAAGTCCAGGATCATCGCCTCGATCTCCTTCTTGGGCATCGTCTTGTTCTGGAAGGGGAAGTCACGATACTTGGCCTCACCCTCGAAGATGGTTGCCCGGAGTTCATCGTTGAACACGACCCGACCTGCCGTGGTACGAATCTTCACGCCACCAAGGCGAACAAGAACCGGGTCGTGGACGCGCATCTTGCCGGACTCAAAGAGGTACAGGACGTCCTGCTCGCTATAGACAGGAACCGAATTCCACTTCATCGCCTTCATTCTGTCTTTGATCTCATACGTGAGGTAGTAGGCGCCAAGCACCATGTCCTGGACGGGGCCGGCCATGGGGTTGCCACTTGCCGGCGAGAAGATGTTGTAGGACGAAAGCATGAGCAGACGGGCTTCGGCCTGGGCCGCAAGGCTCAGGGGAAGATGGATGGCCATCTGGTCGCCGTCGAAGTCGGCATTGAATGGAGTGCACACGAGTGGCGAGATCTGAATGGCCTTGTCGTCGATGAGGACGGGTTCGAAGGCCTGGATCGACAGACGGTGAAGAGTCGGCGCACGGTTCAGCAGAACGACGTTGCCCTTGACGACCTTCTCGAGGATGCTCCACACTTCTGGTGTGGGCTTCTCGACGATGTCCTTGGCAACCTTCATGCTGCCCACGACGCCTTCACGCATGAGCCGGTAGATGACGTGCGGCTTGAACAGTTCGAGCGCCATTTCCTTGGGAACACCGCACTGACTGATCTTGAGCTGTGGTCCTGAGACGATGACGGCACGGCCGGAATAGTCGACGCGCTTGCCCAGCAGGTTCTGCCGGAATCGCCCTTCCTTTCCCTTCAGCTTGTCACTAAGGGACCGGAGGGGACGGCCGTTCGCATTGACAACGGGATACTGGCGCTTGCTGTTGTCAAGCAGAGCGTCCACCGCGTCCTGGAGCATCCGTTTCTCGTTCTGCAGCAGGATATCGGGGGCCTTCTCGTCGATCATCTTCCCCAGGCGGTTGTTGCGGTTGATGACTCGGCGGTACAGCTCGTTGAGGTCGTCGGACGCAAATCGACCGCCCTCCAGCTGAACGAGGGGCCGAAGGTCCGGCGGAATCACCGGGATGCGGGTCATGATCATGTCTGTGGGCTTCCGGCTATTATTGATGAGAGCCGTGACCACGTCCAGCTGCTTGACTGCCTTTGCGCGGTCCTGACGAGACTTGCCCTTGATCCGGACAAGGAGATTGTCGCGCATCTTGTATAGGTCGAGGTCCTTCAGGAGTTCAAGGAACGCCTCGGCGCCCTTCTTGGCGACGAACTTCTCGCCCTTCAGGCAGCGCTCGCGGTAGTCCTCATCCGCGAGGAGCAGCTTTCGGACCAGACCCTCGGCATTGCCGGGGTCCAGGACTAGCCAACTGCCGAAATAAACGACCTTCTCGACCGCCTTGCTGGGCATTTCGAGGAGGAGCGCGATGTAGTTGACGGCGTTACGGAAGTACCAGATATGTGCTACCGGAGCGTGGAGTTCGATGTGTCCCATGCGCTCACGGCGAACGTTGGAATCAGCTACCTCGACGTGGCACTTGTCGCAGACCTGCCCCTCGAAGCTTTTTCCCTTGAGCTTGCCACAACGGCACTGAAAACTCTTGGTCGGCCCAAAGATGATCTCGCAGAATAGTCCATGAGGCTTCGGTTTGCCACTCCGGTAGTCAAGCGTCTCGGCTTCAGCAACCTCTCCGTGTGACCAGCTGCGTATTTCCTCCGGTGACGCCAGATGGAGGGACAGAGCCTCGATCTTG
>DASVKR010000049.1:0-5287 GCA_036385275.1 Candidatus Cryosericum sp.
GCAGTCGCAACCATCAAGAGTCTCGGCTTGCCGGTGCACGATGGCGGCACCTGTGTCGTCATCGAGGGACCACGATTCTCCACCAAGGCCGAGAGCAACTGGTTCACTCGCATGGGCTGGCATACCGTCAACATGACACAGTATCCCGAAGTCGCCCTGGCCCGCGAGCAAGCCATGTGCTACTGCAACATCTCGGTCATCACGGACTACGACGCCGGCCTCGTCGCCGAAGGCTCGGTCGACCCTGTCAGCAACGAGGCGGTCATCAAGGCATTCACGGCCAACCTCAAGAATCTTGTGACAATCATCGAAAAGATGGTGCCACAGATCCCCGGCCCGGACGAAGACTGCACTTGTTTCCACGCTCTGGAGGGAGCCACCATAGGCTAACCCATGCTTCCAATCCGTGACGACACCCCATCCCGCACGTTTCCGCTGGTTACGTTCCTGCTGATCTTGGCCAACGGTCTCGTCTGGCTGTGGGAACTATCCCTTGGCGGTGGAGCGGCTCTCACCTCCGCATACCTCCGCTTCGGTTTCATGCCTAGCATCCTGACGGGCGCCCACGAGACCCCGCCAGGGGCGCTCCAGCCGTACATCCTCACGACCCTGACGTCCATGTTCATGCATGGGAGCTGGACCCACATCCTCGGCAACATGCTGTTCTTGTGGATCTTTGGCAACAACATCGAGGATCGTCTCGGCCACAGCAAGTACCTGCTGTTCTATCTGGTGGGCGGCGTGGTGGCCGCCCTGGTCCAGCTGCTTTCCGGACCCACCTCCGACGTCCCCACCATCGGAGCGAGCGGTGCCATTGCCGCCGTCATGGGAGCGTACTTCTTCCTCTATCCCAAAGCCAAGGTTCAGACCCTGGTCTTTTTCATCTTTATCACCATCGTGCGTCTGCCTGCCTGGATCTTCCTCGGCATCTGGTTCGTGTTGCAGCTGTTCGAGGGTACGTTCGGCGCAGCTCAGGGAGTCGCTGTATGGGCGCACGTGGGAGGTTTCCTCTTTGGCGTTGTGATTGCGTGGATTAGCAGCAGGCGAGGACGGACCCGCACAGAGTACGGAGTCTGAGGAGGAACACATGCACATCCTTGTCACCAATGACGACGGGTTGTGGGCGCAGGGGATCCAGGCTCTCGTCGCGGCAATCCCTGCGGATAATGTCATTTCGGTCGTCGCGCCCGCGTCTCCCCAGAGCGCCAAAGGGCACTCCCTCACTATGCACAAGCCTCTGCGGGCTACCAGGGTTGAGGACTATGTCCATCCTGGTGTCGAAGCGTGGGCTGTCTCGGGCACTCCCGTCGATTGCATGATGCTGGGCCTCGACACACTGGTGAAGCAGAAGGTCGACATTGTTTTCTCCGGTATCAATCATGGCGACAACCTGGGCGACGACCTGCCCTACTCCGGTACAGTATCGGGCGCCCATGAAGCATTTCTGTCCGGGTACCCCAGCGTAGCCTTCTCCACGGCATTCTCACGGACAGGAAGCCCTGGATTCGATTTCAGCCCCATCACCTGGTTCCTGCAGAAGATGCTTCCCCTCATCCCGGGACTCATCGAGATCAACCAGCCCCTCACGAAGAGCTTTAGTCACGCTCTCAACGGGAGCCTGTTCCTCAATGTCAACGCACCCAACTGTCCGGCTTCCGAGGTGAAGGGAATCCGAGTTGCCCCTCAGGGACGCCGCCGCTACGCGCATCGTGTCACCGCCAGCGTGGACCAGTTTGGAGCCCCCATCTACTGGATAGGGGGAGATATCCCGCCAATACCGCAGGAAGGGACCGATGTGACCACCGTAGCCGATGGATACATCAGTATCACGCCCCTGGGCATCGACCTGACAGACTATGTCCTCTTGGAGCGGCTGCAGCAACTCGGGACATTCGCTGGTCTCACGCCGACCTCGCAGTAGACACATCGATAACCGGCACCACGAAGGAGGGCCACTTCATGGCACAGTTTACAATGCTGGACGGCGCTACCACTATTGGCGGCACCAAGCTTCTGTTCGAGGCGAGCACGTCTCCTGATGCGACGCGTCTGCTGTTCGATTTTGGGCTCAACTACGCCACCATGGGCGCATACTTTGAGGAATTCCTTACGCCGCGCGCATCCGCTGGTCTCACCGACTACCTGACGACAGGGTTGCTGCCAAAGCTGCAATTCTACCGTTCCGACCTCACAGCGCTCCTTCAGGAGATGCAGCCTGAACTAGCCAGACAGCTGGCGGACTCTGGTCACATCAACGCCTGCTTCATTACACACGCACATGTCGACCACACTGGGTCGATATCGTTTCTGGACGAGACCATCCCGCTGTATGCCACGCCGGTCACGGCCGCCGTCCTCCGAGCTGTGGAGGAGACACAGTTCAGCTCCGGTCCAGAGAACGGCGTGACCGATTTCATCCTGCGCCCCAACCTGGGGACCGACAAACACGGCCAGCACAGCCTTGTCGACTTGGCCGGGCCCATGCAGTTTTCCGACTGCCGGGTGACACCCTTTCCGGTCGACCACAGTATCCCCGGCGCATGCGCCTATCTCATCGAGTATGACGGAGGGACACTGGTGTACACAGGGGACCTCCGGTTCCACGGCCGCATGGGTCATGTGACGGAGAGTAGCATCGAGGCGCTCGCCGCCGCCCACCCCGATGCCGTTCTGATCGAAGGGACCAACCTTCGTTCGAATGACGGCTCGTCAGATCATGACACGGCATTCCGCCGCCGCTTCGCGTTCTGGTCCGAGCAGGGCGTCGAGGCGAAAGCACTCGAGGAGATTCATGGGGCCTCGGGGCTGGTCATGGCAGACTTCGGCATGAAAGACCTGGACCGCCTCATGACCTTTCAGCGCGTCGCCCATGCCACAGGGCGCAAACTAGCCATCCTCCCGCGTGACGCCTACATCGTCCGGCTGGCGCAGGAAGCCGGCTATCCCACCATCGACCTGGCGGATCCGGAGCTCGTCCTGTACGTCAAGCGCGCAGGCAGCGGCACCTATGACAAGGGCGACATCAAACAGGACTGGGCCCGGTCGACCCTTCTGCGGTTCGCGGGCAGCGACCCGGACTCTGTGGATCCAAAGGATCGGCGTGACGCTGTAATGGACGTCCTGAACGGGTCATGCTCACGTATCGTCAGGGCTGCCGAGGTCGCGGCACATCAGTCGGATTATCTGCTTTCGCTGGGCTACTGGGACGTTCAGGAGCTGTGTGACCTGCACCCCTCACGAGGTTCCCTGTACATCCACTCCTCGGCGGAAGCATTCAACGAAGAGATGTCATGGAGTCAGGAGCGCCTTGCCCGCTGGCTGGACCTCGCCGGCATGGATTCCGTGCATATCCACGCCTCAGGACACGCTCCGCAGGAAGACCTTTTCCACATCGTCGAGCGGCTCGCTCCACGACATGTGTACCCGATTCATACGGAGCACGCCGAACAGTATGCTGAGAAATTCAAGGATATCGTCAGCCTTCTGGCGAATGGAAAGAGGGTGACTCTTTCGCCATAGGAGTTTCCCGATATCGTGGCGATTCCATCACATTCGCTGTAACAAAACCGGTCACAGTTGCGTATATACAGATGTATATGATAAGTAAACACCTGTTACAGGTGAGGAGGCACGATATGATCGACGAGAATGGCTTCATCAAGCCAGATGCTGAGGAGACTGAGCATCCGGACACATCAAACACCGTGGAGAGCTACGTCACTCCCGAGACTCCCCCGAGGACTTTTTCTCAATCCGAGGGGCACTTCCCCCCGACGATTCAGGGGTACAGCACACCTTCGCCGCAGCCCGCCCGGCGTTCAAATTCCGGCCGCGTGTTCCTGGTATGGGGACTCATCATCGGTTTGCTGCTCGGCAGTGTCCTAGGTGGAATTCTGGGCAACTATGTCGTCATGTCCAACCCGGGAACGTTCCCCTGGGCTCGCACGGTATCGGCCACGTACCCAGTAGGGACATCCGGTTCCGGCACAACCATCGTCACGACCGAAGAACAGGCCATCGAGAACGCCGTCAAGATCGCTTCCCCTGCCGTGGTCCAGATCAACATAACCTCGGTCAGCCAGAACCCGTTCGGCTTCTCGTCCGGGGGGACGCAGGAAGGTCTCGGCTCGGGTTTCATCATCACATCTGACGGTTACGTGTTGACCAACAACCACGTCGTGGAGAATGCCACCAAGATCACCGTCATGCTCAAAGACGGGCGTGAGTTCAGCGGCCAAGTCGTGGGCACGGACACCACCAGCGATGTCGCCGTGGTGAAGATCAGTGGCACCAACCTGCCAACCGTGGAACTTGGCGATTCGTCCACACTGACCGTGGGCCAGAAGGTTATCGCCATCGGCAATCCCTACGGCCTGAGCCAGACAGTCACGACCGGTGTGATCTCGGCCCTCGAGCGGAACGTTCAAGCGTCAGCGACTGAGACGCTCGTCGGCGTTGTTCAGACTGATGCGGCCATCAACCCCGGCAACTCAGGAGGACCCCTGGTCGACCTGTCCGGTCGCGTCGTCGGCATAAACACGATGATCTACCAGGATGCCCAAGGCCTCGGGTTCTCGGTCTCCGTCAACACGGCAAAGAAGGTGTATGACGCCATCATCAAGAACGGCAAGGTCACGTGGCCGGCTCTGGGTATTCAGGGAGCTACGCTCACGACGTCTATTGCCCAGCAGTACAACCTCAAGGTCTCCCATGGCGTCTACATCGTCCAGATCACGTCCGGGTCCGGTGCAGAGGCTGCTGGGCTCAAGGCTGGCGATGTTATCACCACGATCGACGACAAACCGATGACCACAATCGACGGAGTCCTGAGCTACATCCGTTCCAAGAACGTCGGTGACACGGTCCAGGTCGTGGCCGACCGGGGCGGCACGACCAAGACGTTTTCCGTGATCCTGAAAGCTCTCGGCTAGTAGACTCCAGTACCTGCTCAGTCTTGAAGGAGAAGACCCCGGCACATTGTGCCGGGGTCTTCTCATGTCGTGCCCATCTTGCCAACAATAAAAAGGAGACAATCCTGTACATGGATGCAGGTGAGTGCATCCGAATCTGCCGGAACGGAGGCGTTGAATGACAACAACACAGAACCTAGGGGCATGGGCTCATGAGTGACATGGTGCATCTGGTACGACCCGACCTCCACGTCGCGCTCGACTGCCCTGTAGACTGGACCGTTATAGAACTGGACGAGCAGACAGGACTGCGGGCATCCAACCCCACGGACCCACGTATTGCCCTGCAGGTCACGTATGACGAGTCCGGTTCGGCT
>DASVKR010000050.1:0-5852 GCA_036385275.1 Candidatus Cryosericum sp.
CGGAAGCGCGAGCTTGCGCCCGCTTTCTTTGCAGAGCCATCGCCCTGCAACATTATCGCGTATTATCTCATCTTTCGATGAGCTATCCACGTCTAGGGGGTACGTTACCTGTCCATTACTCACCCGTTTGCCGCTGAGCCAGACACTCAGGTTGCCCCTTGTGTCTAACTCCGCTCGACTTGCATGTGTAAAGCACGCCGCCAGCGTTCATTCTGAGCCAGGATCGAACTCTTCGAAAATCTGTGTTTGTATGATTTGTCTTCCCGAAGGAAGAACAAGTACAAAGGAATGACAGGGATTGTCTTGTACTTCAAAGACTTTCCTTGTCGGGTAAAAAACACACCTATTGTGTCTTTCAACCCGTTCTCTTCACTGTCTAGTTTTCAAGGTACCAACTGCGCGTGCCGTGCTGTCGACGGACACCCTTGGGGTGGGGCGACAAAACTTAATGTTATTCAATTGCTTCGGTCTGTCAAGAGCAAACCCTTTTCGCACTTTCGTTCACGGGGCTCCTGCGAGACCTGCTGTAACCGAACACATGTAAATATAAGCTAATTGAGGAACGTGTCAAGCGCAAAGCATGGAGCAGAAAGAATTCCCCGACAGAGCCGTACAAGAACGTGCGTCAGAACGCGCAAGAGGACGTCCGTGCCGTGCCAACCGCGAACGAATCACGAGCCGGCCTACCCGCGGGGCATGCCTTTCCCGGAGCCGTCCTTCGGCTCCTCGCGCGACCAGGAACTGCCGTTGGGGTGTGCGGCGCGCCACTGCTCGGACTCTATCCTTGAGTAGATACAACCACAGTAGTTCTGGCGATACAGGCCGTACTCCTTGCTCAGGTGTACAGACTCCCGGAACCCGTCCTGCTTGCGGAAGGCCTCGGGGAGAAACCTGACCCCGTACAGCGCCCCCTTCTCGCGCCCGACCTGCTCCAGCACATGCACGTCCTTGTGGGGACTGATGAGCAAGGTCGTCGTAAACACCCCGATCTGCAGGTCAGCCGCCTTGTGCGCCGCTGCCTCCAGCAACACGCCAAAACACAACGGGCACCGGTGCCCACCCTCGGGTTCGTCCCAGAACTCACGTGTCGCCGCCAGCCATTGCTCGGGCTCATATGGCCCGACAATCAACTCAAAGTTCTCGATGACGGCAAGTCTTCGAGCCTGGTCGAGGCGGAGCTCATACTCCTGCTTCGGGTGGATGTTGGGGTCATAGAAGAACCCGACTGGCTCATATCCCTTGGCCCGCAGGCGCAGGACCGGCACCGTGGCATCCGGAGCACAGCAGATATGCATGAGGATGGGGACACGGTCGCCCATCAGTGTGTCATCCTCTCGCAACACATATATTCCCGTTCGGCCCGCATCTCAGTTGATCAGCGATCTGACCGTAGAAGGCCCTGACGAGGTCGGGTAGAACTTCAGATTTGCATTGTACGGTTCCTCGAACCCCATCTCGCTGGCTGTCTCCGAAACCGCGCTCTCGACACTCTCAGACATAAGCTTCGGAAGGAGGATTCCTATCGCACGGTCGAGGTAGCCGGCACTGACAGAGGCATCCCAGGAGATGTAGCACGATGCCCCCCTAGCGAAAAAGGCTCCGGCCAGGTCCTCGAGGCGGAGGCCGGCGCAGCCTCCCATGATGATGACCGTGTGAGGGAACGTGCCTCTCCCTTCGTTCATCATATACTTCGGGCCCAGCGCAAAATAGGACGGTGACGATGGTGTGACCTTGACGGGGGCCACTGCGTCCTTGAGCTGCAGGAACGGGTACTTGAACTCATCATACGGCTCATTGGTGAAGATGAACGTCTCCTCCATGACCTTCCCCTCGCGGTCGTACCGCGAACCGGAATGCGAGCGTATCACGACGACCCGATACCCAAGGCCGGGAAGACGGCTGTACAAGTCGACATTCACGTCCAAACCGCTGATGACGTCGACAGCGTAACCTCCCTGCCTCAGCGTGTTCGTCCAGACCGCGAGGGCCGAGGCATTGGGCTGCGTCAGACTAAGCTGATCGATGATCAGTGCCTTGGGTGACACGGCAGAGCCGGGGTTCCTGCGCGCCTGCCACAGCAGGAATCCTACAGCGGTCGCGAGCGCTAGCACAATAACAGCCACCATCCACGGGCGAAACCACGGCCTTCCCGTGTTCTGCTTCGGTGCTTCTACGTGCTTCTTCTGGCTCATCTGCGATCGACTCTTCCTTTCAGGCGGGTTTATCATCTAAGTATACTCGGAATCGGGCCCGGGTTGCCGCGGGCCACCCTCCCACAGGTCCCAGGGGCCCATGTACAGACGCGTGCCGGACACGAAAACGGCTTCGCTGCACGGGCATGCAGTGAAGCCGCGACTCCTCTATGCCAATGCGCGGCCAGGTCCGACGTTCGCTACCGCCGGGACTCGATCCTCCGCCTTCTCGCCAGTACCAGATGCAGCGCCCCAGCGAGCAGCGTAAGGATGCCAAGCATCCCAGCAGCCAGGCGCACGGCGATACCGACCTGTTGGCAGGATAGACGAGGCCGCCGACAGGCAAGTCCAGCTCCACGTCGACACCGGCTCCTCCGTTCCATCCCTCGTCAGTCGTGAAGGTGACCGTGTTCGACATGACCTTCTCTGTCGCCCAAACCAAGACCTTGCCCGTGATGACGATCGTGACGCCGGCCCCCGGGGCTACCGTCGGAAAGGTCCACTGGTTGTTGGAACCGCCGTTCGGCAGTGAAGCTGGATGCGTTGCGGTATCCCGGGAGCGACCGCAGTCGGAGCGGCTGTCAGTGAGGAAAGGATGTTGACGGCAACAGCATTCGCGCCATGATGAGTCAGACAATCCAGGAAATGCGGGAGGCACTATGTCACAGCCAAGGATCACAGTAACCCTTTCCAAGGAACTGTACCAGGAGCTCCTCAGGCACAGCAACAAGTCGGCTTTCGTCAGAGAGGCACTGCAGGCACACGTCGCCCGTCTGCGGCAGTGTGATGTCGCCTCACAGATTTGGGACTACTGCATGAGGCAGTCCGAACGCGACCGGGCGCTGTGCTCGGAACTAGACGGGGGTATCGACGATGGAACTGCCTCGCAAGGGTGACGTCTGGCTGGTCAACTTCGACCCCACGTGCGGGAAGGAGATCCAGAAGAAACGCCCGGCGGTCGTCGTCTCTCGGGATGAGTATAACGCGTTCGCCTGGCCCGTACTCGTCGTCCCGCTGACGTCGCAGGGACTGGATGAGGTCACGCCGGTGTTCGAAGTCCTTGTGCCCAGGGGCGAAGGCGGGACGGAGCACGACTCCAAGACAAAGGCAACCCACATGCGCACGGTCGACAGGAGCCGTCTTCTGGAACGCCTTGGCCACATCGGCGACGTGACCATGCGCGCCGTCGAACAAACCGTCCGCAACCTCATCGACATGGCGTGACCGGAACGGAGTATGAGCCTGCGAATGCGGCAGTCCCGCTCCAGAGGGGGTGGTTGCGTGCTTACCACTTTCGAGTCTATTTACCAGCTGACCCCAAAGGATCACAGGCTCTTCTTGGACAGAGTCGCGCGATGGGGGTATACTACTAAAGATAGGATGAGAGAGAAACGTCGCCGCAGAGTCGGAAGAATGAGGAGATGACATGCATATGACTGTTGCTGGGAAGGTGTGCAGAGTTCTGGTCGCAACGTTGGTCGCCGTCGTTGTCTGTCTTGGCACGATATCGCAGGCAGTTGCCTCTGGTGTCTTTGTTCAGGTCCTCTCTCCCGCTGACGGCGCGACTGTGTCTGCGCCGTCCGTCACCATCACGGGGAAGGCATTCGCGATTCCGATCGGCACAAGCACACTGACTGTAACAGTCAAGGTGGGTATCGCGGCGCCTCAACAAGTCCCCGTAACGCCCTCGAGCTTCGTGACCGGAGAACCCGCGAAGACCTGGACGACCGGATCCATCACTGCGGCATCCCTTGGCATCAAGAGCGGGATGCCGACACCTGTCACGGTCACGGCAGCCGTTTCCGGGATGCCGGCCGGCGATTCACACTCGGTGACGTTCACCTGGAACGTCACGTCGAGCACTAGTCCATCGACTGTTGAGCTTCACCTCGTTCTGGGCAAGACCACTATGCAGGTGACGAAGACCTCTGGCGGTGTCAGCAAGACAACGCAAGTCACACTTGAGGCTGCGCCGCTCCTGGGAATGGGTAACCGGACGCTCGTGCCGCTCCGCGCGATTGTGGAAGCCATGGGTGGCACCGTGCAGTGGGATGCAGCGCTCAGGCGCGCTACCAGCACTCTTGGCGCGACGATCGTGGAACTCACAATCGACAGCAACAAGGCAAATGTCAATGGAAAGATGGTGCCAATCGACGCCAACGCGTCAGTTGTCCCGTTGATCACCTCCGGCCGTACCATGCTCCCGCTCCGCTTCGTCGCGGAATCGCTGGGCGCCCAAGTCGGCTATCAACAGTCTACAAAGGCCATCACCATCACCTACACCGGGCACTGACACCTCGTGGCCATGCGCGAATCCGACAGCCATTCCTGAACGCGCAGTCTCGCGAAGACTCCGGCGCTAAGCAGAGGCTCCTCCCCCGGAGTGGTCCGAGGGAGGAGGGATGGTCAGGTATGTTGGTGTGTCGACTGCGTCAGGGACGCGTGAGGGTCATCGTCGTGGCAGCAGTCAGGTTGATCCAGTAACCCCTGCCAGGCTCGAGGCTGCCGGTCACGAGGTCTACACTGCCCCAGGCAGGACCGTACAGGAAGCAGGTCGTGACAAGGTCCCAGTGCGTGATGCTGGTGACGGGAACGGAAACGTTGTAGGGATTCCCCAGAAGTTGCCAGCCTGCCTCGTAGGTCACCGACACGGGACCGCTGGTCTCGAGACCGGGAAGTACGACATCGACGGCATCAGCGACCTGAAGCCAGTAGCCGAGACCCGGCTGCAGCACGTCTCCTGCACCCAGGATCGACCAGCCATTCTGGTAGCCAAAGCACTGAATAAACCCAGGCACGGCGACAAGAGGCAGCGGGGAACTCACGCCCACCAGGTTCCATCCCGGCAGCAGCGCCAGGATACGAGCGCCGGCTGAAGTCCAATGGACGAGTACCCGTGACTCCGTCCCGGAGGGGAACCCGGTGAGCCTGGCCACGATCTCAACATCACCTCCCGCGGTGAGCCCCAGGGCAGCCGCAGTCAGGGTTCCTGACCACGTCATCGGCGTGACGTCTATCTGCATGTTGCTGATAACCGTCACCGGAACTCCCAAGGGGAGTACCCTGGCCGTGACCGTCAGGAGACTGCCGGGAGGGCAGCCATAGGCAAGACCCTCAACGCTCACGCTGCTGCCAGCAACGTCTCCCGGAAGCGGCGCGGTAATGGCAAGGTCGCCGGGTACGGTGGCTTCACTGGAGTATTCCAGCGTGAAGGTCGTCCCCAAACCCGATGTCACATGTTGGGTCTTGCTTGGAGCGTACCGCAGGACCTTGCCTGCCGGTCCCCCCGTGGCATCGATCGTGAACGAACCGGGGTTCACCTCCTCCATGTAGAACGGGACGGCAGACCCTGTGATGACAGAGATGCCGTCGGTCAGGCTGAACTGCACTTCTCCAGACCATGGCTCTCCGTCCAGCGTTGCGACAACGTGCACGGACCCAGGTCCGAGGGCCAGGAAGGTCGCGGCGACGGTCTTGTTGGCGTTCATGGTGATGGTGGCTGGATTCGTCGAGCCCGTCAGGTCACCGGACCAGCCGGTGAACGTGTAGCCGGCAAGGGGTGTAGCGGTGAGGGTAACGACCGTGCCAGAGGGATACACTGACATGTTGGGAGACTTTACGACAAAGCCCGAACCCGTGACACTGACGTTCAACGTGCGC
>DASVKR010000051.1:0-2977 GCA_036385275.1 Candidatus Cryosericum sp.
GGAGGCACGGCTCCTCCGGAAGACAAGTCAGGATACCTCCCTCGGAGCCGTGACAGGCAAGACTATTTCGCTATGATTCCTGGTGATGCAATGACTCACACGTTCACGATGATTTCTTAATGATGCAATACGGCGGAGCGCTGTGACGACAGGGAGGACGCAGGGGCTTTGGACGTCGACGTGGAAGCAATGCGATGTCCAGATATCCGGATGCGTAGCTTCTCTACAATTGACTTGCATTTCATCATCTCTACAATGGAAACAAGAGGCAGCAAGCCCGCCTTTCTTTGTAAGGACACGTGCCTGCTGAAAGAACATGAAAGTGACATGAGGAGCCACCATGGATGAAGTCTTGCGGAACCTGGACAAAGAAATGGGAGTGACAGGGAGTGCCATCGTGAGCAAGGACGGCCTTGTTATTGCCAGCGTTCTGGACCAGGATGAAGAGTCTGTTGCCGGCATGGCGGCCAACCAGCTCAGAACACAGATGTAGCCGCTGCTGCGCGCGGGCATTTCTGGCGCGGCACTGTCGGTCATCCGACATCTCTGGTCGTATTGTGATGCTACTCGGACGCAGCGGGCCGTTCTCACGAACGTGCGCTACGCGTACGCAACAATGTATAAGGAGGAACCATGCCGGAGAGTTTTATGGACAAGCTCAAGAGAGCTGCGGGCAATGTCGCCGACGGAGCAAAGGACTTGGCGGCAAGTACAAAACTGAAGATGGACATCGCAAGTCTTCAGGGTAAGATCAAAGACGCGAAGCAGGAATTGGGCGTGAACGTGTACGCCATGCTTGAGCAGGGAAACACCATCGATAACATCACCGGCGCATTCACCACCGTCCAGGCGACAGTTCTCGACTTTGAAGCTCAGATAGCCGTAAAACAGGAAGAGCTCAAGAAGATCGGCGGCGACAACGCCTGAGCTTTCAGTCCTGATAGAAGCCTTCGAAAGGCGTGCGCTCCCCGCGCACGCCTTTTTGTCTTGCCCGTTGCGGGTACACTGGTTTCATGACAGAACATGAACTGCAGTTCCTGTTGCGGGAACTGACGACCTCGCAGGACTATGACGGGCAAATCGTCGGCCGGCTGGACTTCGAAGCGCGGGAAGCGACGTTCGCTCCTCTGCCGCCTGCGGTGGATACCGACTTGTCAGCCGACCTTGCAGACAAAGGGATCCGCGAGCTGTATGCCTTCCAGCGTGCCTGTTTCGACAGTGCCGAGGGCGGCTACAATGTAACGGTGGTCAGCCCCACAGCGAGCGGAAAGAGCCTCGCCTTCCAGCTTCCGGTCCTGGATCATCTCCTCAAGCATCCCGGGGCAACAGCCCTGTTCCTCTACCCCACGAAGGCCCTTATCGAAGACCAGCTGGCCAAGCTGAGGGAAATGGAACGATGCATGGATCGCATCAACACCGCCGTCTATGATGGCGATACCGACCCTGATGCGAGGCGCCAGCTGCGCAAGTTCGGGCGCCTCATCCTGTCCAACCCCGACAGCCTCCACTACAGCATTCTGCCGCATCACGAGAGCTGGTCACGGTTCATGCGCGGACTGGCGTTCATCGTCGTCGACGAAGGTCACTACTACCATGGTGTCCTGGGTTCACACATGGCCCTGCTCCTGCGACGTCTTCGGCGACTGGCCAACTTCTACGGCGCCCACCCCGTGTTCATTGTTACGTCCGCTACCATCGACGAACCCGGCAAGTTCGCTTCCCGGCTGACAGGCGAAATTGTGCGTCAAGCCGATTCCTTGGGAGCCCCTGAGGGAAAGCGGACCCTTCTGCTGTTCAACCCCAGGATCGTCGACAAACAGAACAACATCCGCAAGAGCGTCATGAAGGAAACGTTGTGGCTTTTTCAGCGTGCCGTTCAGGAAGATGTGCGAACGATCGTCTTTACGAAATCGCGTCAGGAAGCAGAATTGTTGTACAAGTACGTCAGGGATGCCGGAGCAGGCAAGGGCCAGCGCCTTGGAGACCGCGTCGCCACCTACCGCGCAGGCTATCTTCCTGCTGTTCGAAGGGGCATCGAACACCGTCTTTCCTCCGGCGAGCTGACCGGCGTCATCACAACCAATGCGCTCGAACTCGGCATCGACATCGGACACCTCGACGTGTCGATCACGGCGGGCTACCCTGGTTCCGTGACCAGTCTCTTTCAGCAGATGGGACGGGCAGGACGCGAACGAGACCATTCGCTGTCCGTGTTTGTGGCGTCATCGAATCCACTCGACCAATACGTTGTTCAGACGCCGGGGTTCCTGTCGTCAGGCCGCTTCGGCACGCCGACGATCAACCCTGGCAACGAGTATATCCTCAGCGCTCACCTCCGTTGCGCAGCGTATGAACTCCCGCTGCGAGCAGCAATCGACGTCGAGTACTTCGGCCCGCAGTACACGCCGCTCGTCGAACAGCTGGAGACGGACGGGAAGCTGCGCGCCCGTGGCCCGCTCGTCGTGTCGACGGAGACCTATCCCCACCGGTTCGTCAGCCTGCGGACGCTGTCGGACAAACGCTACCACATTCTGAACCAGGGCGACGGACAGGTCCTCGAGGAAGCCGACGCCTACAAGGTCATCGAGGAATTCTACCCCGGTGCCGTGTTCCTCCACCAGGGAGACTCGTATCTCGTCACGGACAATGATCACGAACAGCAGGTCGTCCATACCGTCCCCACGACGCAGAACTACTACACCAATGCAATCATCCGCAGTGACGTCGTCGTCCAGAACGAACGGGAGCACCGCGACTACGGTGACGCCGGCCTGTCGTTTGGCAAGGTCGTGGTGTCCGAGCAAACGGTCGGCTTTATCAAGAAGAGCTTTCACATCGAGACGGAGATTGGGCGGGAATACATCGACACGCCCGAGATCAGCTATGAGACGATGGCACTTTGGATCACTGTCCCTGACGCTATGCTCGAGACGCTCAAGGAAGGCGGCTACGACATCGCAGGGAGCCTGCACGCAGC
>DASVKR010000052.1:0-6348 GCA_036385275.1 Candidatus Cryosericum sp.
GTCATACTGCAGGTGACCCCGGCTCTCAGCGGCCGGTCGTCCAGGAGGAACGGCTCGTGAGAATCATCGCCATTGCCAACCAGAAGGGTGGGGTGGGCAAAACGACCACCGCACTGTCACTCGCCGCATCACTCGCCGAGCGCAACCATCACGTCCTGCTTGTCGACTTCGACCCACAGGCTAATGCAACCACGGGCCTCGGCATAAACGCAGCGGAATTCACATCCAACGTCTACACGTGTCTGTTGTCCGGGGATCCGATCGAGAAGGCCATCCAGCCCAGCCATGAACGCAATCTCTCGCTGGTCCCCTCCTCGATCAACCTTGCAGGCGCCGAGCTGGAACTGGCTGGCATGGACCACCGCGAGTACGTTCTTCAGAGCCGCCTGGCTTCCCTGGACGGATCCTGGGATTATATCATCATCGACAGCCCTCCGTCGCTGGGTCTTCTGACCCTCAATACACTGACAGCGGCACACGAAGTCATCATCCCCATCCAGAGTGAATACTACGCGCTGGAAGGGCTGACACACCTGCTGCGGACGATCAGTCTGGTCAAGCAGCGTCTGAACCCAAACCTTGCCCTGCTGGGTATCCTGGTGACTATGTTCGACAAACGAACCATCTTGTCCGCACAGGTCAAGGATGAGCTCGTCAAGCACTTCGGAGAGACTGTCTTCACGGCCGTCATCCCCAGGAGCATACGCATGAGCGAAGCCCCCAGCTATGGCAAGACCATTCTGGAATATGATACGCTTTCCACCGGTGCCGAGGCGTACCGGCAGCTCGCCAAGGAGGTAGAATCCCGTGAACAACAGTAAGCGTCTTGGACGAGGACTCGACGCCCTCTTCGCCAACGAACCGACACAGTCATTGTCGGCGGACGGCACCGAGGTCCGCATGCTTCGTCCTGACCAGATCATCCCTTCGCCACTGCAGCCGCGCCACCGGTTCGATGAGGCAGCGCTTGCAACGCTGGGAGAAAGCATCCGCAAGCACGGTATTCTCGAGCCCATCATCGTGCGCCCACGGGACGGCCGGTTCGAGATTGTCGCCGGAGAACGACGATTCCAAGCTGCTGTTCAGGTGGGCCTGGAACAGCTTCCGGTAACAGTCCGCGAACTTGATGACCGGACGACCATGGAGGTCGCGCTCTCGGAGAACCTGGAACGCGAGGACCTGTCCCCAATCGAAGTCGCCACTTCCTTCAGCGACTACCTTGCCAAGTTCGGGACAACCCAGGAAGAACTCGCGCAGCGCCTCGGCAAGGACAGGAGCACGGTTGCCAACCTCATCCGCCTTCTGGACCTTCCGGAGACAGCGCGCATTGCCCTAGACAACGGGACCATCAGCGCCGGGCATGCCCGCGCGCTTCTGTCACTTAAAGACGAGAGACAACTCAGCTCGGCACTGGCAGAAGTGATCAGCAAACGGTTGTCGGTCCGTCAGACAGAGGCACTTGTGCGACGTCTGCTGATCAAGAAGCTCCGCGCGGAGGTTGTGCATGATGAGGCGCTGCGCAACATCCAGGAGACCATGCAGAAACTGCTGGCCACACGCGTCAACATACGTGGACGGGTCAACAAGGGCGTCATTGAGATCAGCTACTTCAATCAGGAGGACCTCTTGCGCATCCTTGGGATCCTGAACTCCCAGGAAGAAGTCACAGACAAGGCCGGTCACACAAACTAAGCCCTGCGACCACTGTCTGTGACAACGCCCCGACTCATGCCGGGGCGTTGTCATTCCGTCAGCAGTCGGTCAACGTCAGTTCCTGGAGTCTCGGATCTCTTCTCTTCCGAGGTAGTGCCGCAAGACTTCTGTGGAAGTGCCTTCTCCTGCACAGTGTTGTGCGGCAGCGAAATCGAAGCCGTCTGCCTTGAGGTCGTCGATGAAGCGGTCGATCTCGCAGTCCACCGTCTCCAGTTGCACGTTCGGATAATTGAACATGGTGCCTCCCGGCGTCTCATTGTAGAACGGGCGGTTGCATCCCGGGCATCCATGTGTCACAAACACAAAATGCCTGTGCAGGAATGACCGCACCTGGACTCCATTGAGGCCGAGGCCATGGATGCTTTTTCGGGCATCATAGGCGACACAGAAATGCTCTTCTTCCTGCCAATCCAGCAACCCTAGCAGCAACTGAAGCTTCCGGTAGGACATCAGCGCCGGCGGGGCGCCGTGCTCCATACGGGTGCCACGAACCGGAGTGAAGGCGAACAGCGACACCAGGGCTCCTGCCCGGTGCAGTTCGAGCATCAGTTCGGCTGCCTCCATCTCGTCCTCCCCCAGCCCAATAATCAGATGTGTCGAGATACGGCCGGGATACTGCCTGACCAGCCCCTTGACCAGCGCTATCGAATCGGCCAGAGACCCACCCCGAAGCTGAGGATAGAGGTGCTCGGAGCAGCAGTCGATCGCAACACCGATACGTTGCACGCCAGCAGCAAACAGCTGGTCCGCCTCTTCGAACGTGGTCACCCGGTACGACACGGAGATCGGGACTTCGCTTGCCTGGCGGATCCGTGGCACAAGCGCGAGCAGTTGCTCCAGCACTCCGCGTGAAGCCGTTGTCTGGAAACAGACCCTCTGGAATGCCTCAGGATGGGCGACAAGTGCATCTACCAGTTCTTCCTCGCCGACCTCAGGCCAGCTGATGCGTGAAAGCCGGCTGTGATCACCGATGGCACCGCGTCCTTGTCCACAGTAGGCACAGTCGCTGGAACACTGTCCCCCGACCATAAGGTATGCCGTGGTGGGCGACGCAGCCATACGGATATCCCTCAGGCCCAGGACAACCAGCGTGCCAATGCTTGCCCGCAAGCTCACCGACTCATCTGCCTGCATTCGCACGTCACTTGTAGAAGACACAGCATTCCTCCACCTGTTCCGCATCCTCTGCGCTCGACTTCACGCCGACGACGCCCCGGAACTGGTACTGTCCCGCCAGATGTTCCAGCTGCTCACCATAACTGTCAACTCTGGGATGCATGCAGCCCAGGACAAGGTCTGTCGCCGGAAGCTTCAGCCTCGCATAGGCGAACACCGACTCCACAGCATCGATCGGAACAACAGGAACGTTGCCGTAGACCGTCCCCTCCGTGGGGATGAGGACCAGAAAGACCAGCGACGCCGGCTGAAACGCGATCAGTGAATCGATCGCCGCATACTCTCCGATAATAACGCCGCCCTTGAGACCGATCGTGAGGTGAAGGTTGACCCTCTGCTTTGCAGACGTCAGTTCTTCCAAACTACCCGTTGCCGAGAACGCGTCCACCCAACCCTTGGCTGCGTGCAGGTAGTCGGCACCAGACCGCTGCAGATGATAGACGTCATGGATCGTCCCATCATCCCATACATAGTCAAGGGAAACCTTGTCAAAATAGGGTGACAACGCACGGACATCTTCGTCCGACTGCAGACCAACGTGAGCATTGATGCGTATTCCCTGCTCATGGACCCATTCGATGAATGCCAGATGTTCCATCAGGGGCAGGCGACCGTGGGAATCACTTCCACCGGACAGAAGGATGCTCCGGTACTCTCCCGATTCCAGCACGCGACGGGCTGCGGTGACAGGCACCATATGCTGGAGGTAGTGTCCGTTGCAGTGGTTGCAGTGCAGTGCGCATTCCTCGCCCGTGACGGACACAGAGAGTGTCCGCCTGGGGACGCAATTGAAGACCATGTCTCTCAGGTCTTCCGCCCTATCTGGGGCATGTCGTTGGCAATGACGAGGGAAATGCTGAGCTTGTCAGCGGCTGCGATGGCCTGATACGCCTTGTTGATGGTGGAGAGGACCGTGTTCATCTCGCCGTAGCAGCTCACCGCCATGTTTCCGACAACACACCGAACGCCGGCTGCCTCCAGTGCACTCTCGAATTCCTTGATCACCGCCGCCGTTCTCAAACCATCGTATGGAAACAGAATTGCTTGGACCTCAACGTTCACGAAACGGCCTTCCTTTCCAGCCCCAGCAGGGGCGAACTACAAATTGAACTACAGATTGTCGAGATCGTCGAGAGAAGTGGACAGCACAGCGATGACCTGTGGATCCCAGCGTCCCTCGTCAGTCTCCTTGTGAAGGATCTCCAAAGCCTGGTCGCGTGTGAACGCCGGACGATATGTCCGGTCACTTATCAAAGCTTCGAAGCTGTCGGCCACACTGACGATACGAACAAATTGGGAGACCTGATCTCCCTTCAGACCATCAGGATACCCCGAACCGTCCATCTTTTCATGATGATGCCGGACGATATCGGCCACCTCGCCGAATCCATGGACGGGTTTGATGATCTTCTCCCCGTACTCGCTGTGTCGCTGCATCTCGGCCCACTCTGAGGGATCGAGCTTGCCCGGTTTGAAGAGGATCTCTCTGCGTATGACCAGCTTGCCAACATCGTGCAGCGAACCGGCCATCTCCAGGACCCATAGCCCGTGCCCGTGGACGCCCATCCTCTTGCCAAGGATGACGCTGATACTTGCGACCTTCTGGTTGTGGCGCGGCTCCGTGGCCTCGGCCAGTTCAATGGCGTTCGTGATGACACCAACGACCTCGGACAACGCGAAGCGCTGTTTGGTCATGCCCCTCAGTCGCATTAGGGAACGCATGCGCACGCGCAGTTCTTCCCACGATACAGGTTTGTTGAGAAACTCATCGACACCACTCTCGAACCCCTTGAGCTTGTCCACGAGTCCCGACAGCACTGTCAACATGATGACGGGCGTCGTGCCCAGCCGCTCCGTCGCACGAATCTCCTTCACGACCTCGAACCCGTTGATGTCGGGCAAAAGCCCGTCCAGCAAAATAATGTCAAAATTATCGGTGGCAGCCTGCTCGATACCTTCCCGACCCGTCTGAACCCAGGTGACTTGGTACCCCCAGCTACTCAGCTGCTCCGATAGCGCAGCCCCATCGATTGCACTGTCCTCGACGATAAGCACGGGCGCCTGATCACCCTCTCCCTGACGTTCGCGCGAGAAGAAAACCAGCTCGACCCTGCGAATCATGTCGTCGTAGGTGATGGGTTTGACGACATAGTCGAACGCCCCCATCTGCATCGCCTTCATGACGTCGTCATCCTTACTGATAGCAGACACGACGATGATGGGAATGTTCTTGGTCGACAGGGCGGTGCGAAGAGTCTCGAGGACCGTCAGGCCGGTGATGTCCGGGAGGCGGAGATCCAGCAGAATAAGGCCGGGCTGTTCCTTGACAGCCATGTCAATGCCTTCCCAGCCAGTGCTTGCGGTGACGGCCGCATAGCCCGCTCGTCGCAACATGTCTCCATACAGACGCAGGCTTTCGATGTCGTCGTCGACTACCAGCACCTTTCGTTCCACCAGCGCACCCCCGGTTCCGTCCTTGTTCATCGTCCGCTTCCAACAAGCGCACGGAAACAAATCTTCCACTGCATTCCCAACAATACTCTTATAGAGTATTATCTATGCATCCGGGGAAAAAGCAATTCCCGGCGTAATGGCTGCAAGCTTTGGAAACACAGGAAGCCGGACCTCGGAGGCACCAATGCGCACCTTCATCGAAACGGACTTGCAGGGCACAACTCGACAGAATGAAGAGTTCAGGGAGCAGACGGCCACGACCTCTGGTGCCCGTTCAACCCTGGTCGTTCACTCGGCCTCCGGTCATTCGGGCAAGACAACGATCTGCCGGTCGCTCGTACGGGACCTTCCCTTTGAGGTGTATATCAAGCTGTCGCGCCACAGCCTGCACCTCGCGACACACTCGCTGGCGGCTGGAACATTGCCCATCGAAGGTGGTGATACTGGACGCCTGAGTCAGTCGGAACGCTCTCCATGGCTGCAGCCGTTGCGTGACATCATTCTCCTCGACGGACCTCATCAGGAGACAGAGGAGGCAGTGGCCACGACCCTTCAACAGTGGCCCCTGGAGACACGTGTCCTCATCGAAGGCAACTGTTCATCTGTCCCGGAAAGATCACGCTATATGTACGTCCTGCGCTGCCCCCTGCTGCAGAGCGCCAAGCTCAACATGGGCATCATGGCTGCCCGGGCAGACCTGCTCGTCGTGAACAGGTTCCCTGGCTGTACGCCGGCCGAAGAAGCCGCTCTCCTTGCACTCCTCAGAGACTGGAACCCACACGCAAACCAGATCTCAGGATCCGTACAGGACGCGGTGTTCATCGAGACAGTCGAAGCGGCTGTCCTCGACCTTCTCCCGTTACTGCGCTCCGCCGTATTGCATCATTAAGAAATCATCGTGAACGTGTGAGTCATTGCATCACCAGGAATCATAGCGAAATAGTCTTGCCTGTCACGGCTCCGAGGGAGGTATCCTGACTTGTCTTCCGGAGGAGCCGTGCCTCC